>NZ_JRMU01000002.1:0-103324 GCF_000758775.1 Actinomyces sp. S4-C9
TGGGAGACCCCGTCTCCCAATCCGCAACAGCTAAGTAGCTAACTCGGTGAGGATTACTCCTCTTCCGCAGCTGCTTCCTCGGCCTCAGCTTCGCCTTCAGCGGCTTCGCCCTCTTCGTCCTCGGCAACCTCCGGCTCTGGAACTTCCTCAGCAGCAACGATCGAAACCAGAACCTCTTCCGGATCCATCTCGTGCGTTACGCCCTCAGGCATTTCTAGCGCAGCAACCGTAAGGGTGTCGCCCTCGGTCATGCCCTCAATGGAAAGCTCGAAGCTCTGCGGAATGGCGATAACCGGAGCCTTGACCAGGATCTCGAAGTGCTCCTGGTTAGCGACCATGTTGTCCTTGACCTCACCGTGGACGATCAGCGGGACAGTAACCTCAACCGTCTCATCGCGGCGAACCGCAAACATGTCGACGTGCAGGATGTCACGACGAACCGGGTGACGCTGAATATCCTTAACGAGAGCAAGCTGCTCATTGCCGTCGAACACGAGGTTAACAAGAGCGTTCGCGCTGTCCTTAACTACAAGGAACGTCTCGTGGCCAGGCAGATCGAGGTGAATCGGATCAACAAAATCAGAGTAAACAACGGCCGGAACTAGGCCCTCGCGGCGTGCGCGACGAGAAGCGCCCTTACCGAACTCGGTGCGAACCTTCGCTTCCATACGCGTAATATCAGCAGGCATTTATCCTCCTAGGATCTCTCAAAATGAACGTGACCCCGGATGGTGGTGCGAAACAACGCGTTTCGAACGCCCTGTCGATAACGGCCAGCAACGCCAGCCCTCGCCGAGGCAACTTCAATAGTGTAGCGAAATTATGCGACCCCGTCGAATAGCGACGTCACCGAACCATCGTCAAATACCTCACGAATTGCGCGCGCAAGAAGCGGAGCGATGGAGAGGATGGTTAGTTTATCGAACCGCTTAGACGGGACAATCGGAAGAGTGTTGGTCACAACCACTTCCCTAGCGCCGCATTCGGAAAGACGCTGGGTTGCCGGATCAGAGAGAACGCCGTGCGTTGCCACTACGATCACGTCCTTGGCACCCGATGCAAGCAGAACCTTCACCGCCTCCGCAATCGTGCCACCCGTGTCAATAAGGTCATCCACCAAAACGCACTCGCGGCCCACCACGTCACCAACAACCCGGTTTGCAACTGCAACGTTTGGACGCGTGGTGTCGCGGGTCTTATGGATGAAAGCAAGGGGAGCTCCACCCAGCTTCTGCGACCATTTCTCCGCAACCCGAATACGGCCAGCATCAGGAGATACCACCGCAACGTTAGACAGATCCACGCGGGTACGAACATAGTCAACGAGGACTGGCATGGCCCACAGGTGATCGACCGGACCGTCAAAGAAACCTTGTGCCTGGGCCGCGTGCAAATCTACCGACATGAGGCGGTCAGCACCGGCGGCCTTGAAAAGATCAGACATGAGGCGGGCCGAAATGGGCTCGCGACCAAGGTGCTTCTTGTCTTGACGTCCATACGGGTAGAACGGCGCCACAACGGTGATGCGCTTCGCGCTTGCACGCTTGAGCGCGTCAATCATGATCAGCTGTTCCATAACCCACTTGTTGATGGGCTCGGTATGCGACTGGATAACAAACGCGTCACAGCCACGAACAGACTCGTTGAAGCGCACGTAAATCTCACCATTCGCAAAATCGTATGCCGTGGTGGGCAGAACACCCGTTTGAAGCTCCTCGCCAACAGCCGCCGCAAGCTCAGGGTAGGCTCGCCCTGACACCAGGATCAGGCGCTTTTCACCGGTGGTGATAATTCCAGTCACTTTAATTTCTCCTAAATGCGGTTTTGCAGCTGTTGGAAGGCGGGTAGAAGAGTGCCTGCTTCAACCTTCGTATCGAAGGCAAAGCAGTACGGCATGATGGAGCCCTCACCGACTTCTACATTTCGTAGCGTCGTATGAGGGCCAATTTCAGAATAAGAATCAATAAAAGTGTTGCCTTCGAGGATGCAGCCCGGCTCAATCGTCACATCCGGCGCGATTTCTACATCAACATCAATCCACGTTGAGGTTGGATCAACCACGGTTACGCCCCCGCGCATGTGTTCTTGGAGGATTCGCCGGTTCATTTCCGCACGAAGCTCGGATAGCTGGACGCGGTCATTACACCCCTGCGCCTGCCACACGTCCTCAAGAATGAAAGCTCCACACCTGCGGCCCCGCGCAATAGCCGCTGCAATGGTGTCGGTCAGATAAACCTCACCCTGGTCATTATCCGTCCCAAGCGTAGGTAGAACCTCGGCGAGGAAAGCCGCATCAAACGCGTAGATTCCCGCGTTAATTTCCCGCACAGCTAGTTCGTCTTCCGAGGCGTCGCGGTGCTCCACGATCTTCGTAACCGCACCCTCTTCACGAATAATCCGACCATAACCCGTGGGGTCTTCCACAACTGTTGTCACAACCGTAACCGCATTCTTCGCACTCTCGTGCGCCTCCCCCAGCTCGCGCAGCGTCTGCCCGGTAAGCAGGGGTACGTCAGCGGACGTAACGAAAACAGTTCCCGCGAGCTCATCCACGTGCTTCGCGAGTTCTTCCAATCCGCACTGAACGGCGCGACCCGTACCCGGAATCTCATCCTGATCTGCAATCACAGCATCCGGCGCGAAATCCTGCACCATCTGCGCCACGCGATCACGCTGGTGACGAATCACCACAACCTGTTTTGCTGCCCCGGATTCTTCTGCCGCAACAATTGCGTGTCCCAAAAGCGGGCGCCCACACATTGGATGAAGAACCTTTGGAGTATTGGACTTCATACGCGTGCCCTGACCTGCCGCCAGGACGATTACAGCCAACGGGTTACTCACATTCCCATCCTTTTGGTTTTGTAAAACCGCGAGAGTTACGTCAACACCTCCGATCTTAATAGGAACAGAGGCGCCGAGGCGAAAATTTAGGCAGACTCAATAAATTTTTGGGACGAAACGGGGGCAGACAAGAAAAACTCCCACGCGTTTGCGTGGGAGCAACCGTTCCGCCCCTAGGATTCGAACCCAGACCTCAAGGCACCAAAAGCCTGTGTGCTGCCGTTACACTAGGGCGGAAAGCCACAAGTCATTGTGCCATACTTTAAAGCTGAGCACCTAAACGAAACCGGTGCCAGTGATCGAAGTTAAAATGCCCGCGAGGGCGGAGGAAATAAAGTGGCTGCGAAAAGGACCAGGCTGAGCGCAATCGAACGCCGTGAACAACTCATCGCAACCGGACGTTCCGTTTTTGCCGCCCGCGGTTTTGACGCCACCACGGTAGAAGAAATCGCGAGTAAAGCGGGGGTAACAAAACCCGTTGTGTACGAACATTTTGGAGGCAAAGAGGGCCTCTACGCCGTGATCGTGGACCGGGAAGTACAGCTCCTTGTCACCACTATCACTAACTCGCTTAACTCGGCGGAGCACCCGCGTCGCATCGTTGAGAACACCGCTCTTGCCCTCCTGGACTACATTGACGAGCACACCGATGGCTTCCGCGTACTCGTTCGAGACGCTCCCCTAAACCGATCCGAAGGCTACTACTCCTCCGTCATCGGCGATGTAGCAAACAAGGTTGAGCATCTTGTTGCCGCCCGCTTCAAGGAAGCAAAACTAAATGCTAAAGCCGCCCCAATCTACGCGCAGATGCTGGTTGGACTAATCGCCCAAGTTGGTCAATGGTGGCTAGAAGAGCGCAGCCCCGATAAGAAGACCGTGGCCTCTCACATCGTTAACCTCACCTGGCTCGGACTACGAAATCTGCACCCCGATCCGCAGCTACTTAGCGACGCTGATTAAGGTGAACTTCAAAATCAACGAAGACAAGAGTCTTGATTTCAAGTATCTTTGAAGCGTGAGTGAAAACAAACGCATGCCCGTCCCAACTCCGGACGACGAGGTTGACCGCATCGTCAGCTCTTGGCAAAAAGAGAGGCCCGACCTCGACTCCACTCCCATGCTCGTTTTCTCGCGCATCACGCGACTGGCCCGCCACCTCGACCTCGCGCGGCGAAACGCGTTTCTTTCGCACGGCCTCGAGCCTTGGGAATTCGACGTTCTTTCGTCCCTACGCAGGTCCGGTAGCCCATATGCGCTCACCCCGGGCGTCCTCATGAACGAACTGCTCGTATCATCTGGAACCATGACCAACCGTATCGACAGGCTGGAAGCAAAAGGGCTTGTTGAACGATCCCCTTCCCCGTCGGACCGGCGCGCCGTCCTGGTGTCGCTAACCGTCGAGGGTCGCAAACGCGTGGACTCCGCGCTCAAATCACTACTTGACGACGAACGTAACCTGCTGGTTGGAATCAGCGAAGAAGATGAGCAGAGGCTTTCACTACTGTTGAAGCCGCTACTACTCGCATTCGACGCTTAACGCTAACGGTGCGCACCGCGTGCCTGCCAGCTTCATTACCTAACATTTTCGACCCGATTTGTACCCGATTAAGAGGAAATCGTGAGCAACGAAAACATGAACCCACAAGCTCCCACGAGCCCTAAGCAAAGCATTCATAGCACCCGCTTTGACGGACCGCCAATCGCGATAGATGCCCGCGGTCTAACAAAAGTTTTTGGGAACACCATTGCGGTTGGCAACCTAACGCTGGGAATCCCGCGCGGATCCTTCTTTGGCCTAGTTGGCCCCAATGGAGCAGGCAAAACCACTTTCCTTTCTATGGTTACTGGCATGCTCGTGCCAGACGCTGGAACCGCATACATTTCCGGGGTAGATATCTGGGACAAATCCGAAGAGGCCAAGGCCATGCTCGGAGTTCTGCCCGACGGATACCGACTGTTCGACCGCCTCTGTGGCGCTGCCCTGGTGGAATACATGGGAATGCTCCGCGGGCTCGATAAAGACACTGCCCGCACTCGGGCAAAAGAGCTACTCGAAGCGCTCGGCCTTGAAAACACCGGCAAGAAACTTGTAGCCGACTATTCGCAGGGCATGACGAAGAAAGTCGCACTGGCCTGCGCCCTCGTACACGGCCCGAAAATCGTTGTACTTGACGAGCCGTTTGAATCGGTAGACCCGATATCCGCGGCCGGTATTCGTAGCCTCCTAACCGAATTCGTAGAAGCTGGAGGCACCGTAGTGCTCTCCTCGCACGTTATGGACACGGTAGAAAAACTGTGCGACCACGTGGCGATCTTGAATCACGGTCAAGTGCTCGCGGCCGGCACCACTGAGCAAGTATCAGCCGGTAAGAGCCTGGACGAGCGCTTCCGCGAGCTCGTAGGTGGAGTGAAGGAAACAGGAGGTCTCGATTGGTTGCGTCAATAATTGGCCTTAAACTTCGCTCTTTGTGGAACAACCTAACCCAAAAATGGTGGAAGTTAGTTCTCGTTATCCTAGCCACGCTTTACTTTGGCGCATTCTTTGGCTTCATGCTCATCGCGCCGCTACTGATTCTTGACCCCAGCCTAATAACCCCGTTCACCAAAGTTGCCCTGCTGGTGGCCAGTGCTAGCACGCTAGCCTGGGCGGGCGCTCCCCTATTCGGTATGGGACTGGATGCCACAACCGCACCAAAGTCCTTCGCCCCTTATGTTGCGCCAACCAGATCTTTGTCTAGAGCGCTCCTTTACGCCTCGGTAGCAGGGCCGGCCGGCCTCATCACACTCCTCGTTTTCGTTGCCGGCACCGCGGGACTATTCAAGGTAAATGAGCCACTTTACGGCATTCTATCTATAGTGCTGATGCCGTTTGCTCTGGTCTCCCTTGCCCTCGTATCGCGGTTTATCAGCTTCTGGTTTGCTGCCCGCGTTGAGGCCTCTCAAGGTCGGCGCGACCTCATGCAAATGGTTGGCGTAGTCCTGTTTGTGGCTATCATGTGGGGTTTTTCCTACTTTATGTCGACCTTTGCAGAAGGCGGGATACACCTCGACGTTGGTGCTATGGCAAACATTGCGAAATGGACACCATTCGCTGGCATCGTTTCTATCCCCTACCTTCTTGCAGGCGGTGAGCTTATCCCCGCCCTCGTGCAAGTGGCTTACGGGGTAGCAATCTTTGCGGTACTTGGAGCCGGCTGGCACTCGCTAGTTCGCGGCGAAATGGTGGGGCGCAAACACGAACTCACCGGTGCGGCCAAGCAGGCCGTAGCCGCGGGACAAAGCGTTGTAGATCCAACTTTGGTAACCACTGAAATCAACACTGTTGCAGGTCTAGACCAACAGCTGAAGTCTCTAAACTTTTGGCTGAAACTGGGCCTCAACCCACCCACCGCTGCGCTGGCAGCCCGCAACCTTCACATGTGGGTGCGTGACGCGCGCCTAGCGCCCTCCCTCATCATCATGCTGATGATGCCGATTCTTGGTCTCGGCTTTTCGCTAAGCCCAACGGGTGCGTCCACGGGCTGGTTTCTATTCGTATTCACTCCCCTGATCTTCGGTCAGACTGCGGGTATGTTGCTCTCATACGACTCAACCGCCTACTGGATGCATGTCAGCGCGGGTGTAACCGGACGAGCCGACCGCTTCGGGCGCCTCTTCGCATCACTTCCCGCTCTAATCGTGGTTTCCATATTCAACGGCGTTCTGGCATCCATTGCACTACCAATCGGAATGTCCTGGCTAGCGCTGACCATCGCCTCGTTCTCACTGGGGCTGCTTACCGCAAGCCTGATGTCTGCCATAACTGGATACCGCGCATTTGGCGTGCAACCTCCGGGAACCTCCGCCATGTCTACCAAGGGTACGGCAAACCAAATGGCCACGTTTATTGGCGGCATGATCGTATTCATACTCGGTAGCTCGCTGATGGTCCCAGCAGTTCTTGCATACATCTACCTTGGCCCCATCATCACCGAGGCCGCGGTTTACCTCCTGGTATTGGTATGGACGCTGGCGATCAGCTACGTGGCCCTACGCATCGGAGCAGGCCTGCTCGAGCGCAACCAGGCCGCCATCTTGCAACAGATCAAGAGCTGGCCCGGCCATTAGACAGAGACTACTTGGCGCGTTCAGCGGCCTCTGCGGCCTCTAGCCACGCCATTTCTAGCTCATCATGCTCGCTTTGAGCATCTTGAAGTACGGCCGACACCCGGGCCATCTCGGCAATCTGATCCGCCGAGGGCTCCGGGTTTGCCGCGAGCTCTCCCAACTGGGCCTCGTATTTCTCTATCTGACTGGCCAGGCGATCCATCTGCCGCTCGATTCGGCGCGCTTCCTTCTGCGCTTCGCGGAACAGCTGCGCGTCGGAAGTTTTTGGCGCGGCCAAAGTTTTATGCGCGCCGTTTTTGCCCGGTTCTTCGCGGTTAGTATCTGACCACTGCGACGTCCCCCTACCGGCCACGCCACCCATGCCGGCCTCGCGCATCTGCAAATACTGCTCCACACCACCGGGAATGGCACGAAGCTTGCCGTCACCAAATAGAGCAAGTTGGTGAGTGGTAGTACGCTCCAGCAAATAACGATCGTGAGAAACCACTACCAGCGTGCCGGGGAAGGAATCCAGCAGATCTTCCATGGCCGCAAGCGTGTCAGTGTCGAGGTCGTTGGTAGGCTCATCCAGCAAAATCACGTTCGGCTCCGACATGAGCAGGCGGATGAGCTGCAACCTGCGCCTCTCCCCGCCCGAAATGTCAGCAACCGGGGTCCACGCCCTACTGCGCGTAAAACCGATTCGTTCAACCAGCTGGGAGGCAGACACCTCCCCATCGCCAATCATCACCGACTGCGCCACGTCAGCCACGGCCTCAACCACCCGCCTATGTGCGACTGCGTCTAGTTCATGCGTATCTTGCGAAAGCGTGCGCACCTTCACTGTTCTGCCGAGCTTTACCCGACCCGAATCGGGCTCCACCTCGCCACTAAGCAGGCGTAGCAGGGTGGTTTTACCCGCACCATTCACACCCACAATTCCCACGCGCTCAGCCGGAGCTAGACGGTAAGTCACGTCCTCAAAAATCGTGCGCTTCTCATCGCCCTCGCCAAAAGCTAAAGACACGCCTTCCAAGTCAATCACCTGTTTGCCCAGACGCGCGGTAGCCATGCGTACAAGTTCAACCTCATCGCGTGGAGGAGGCTCATTAACGATCAGTTCTTCCGCGGCCTCAATACGAAAACGAGGCTTCGAAGTGCGCGCGGGCGCGCCGCGGCGCAACCAGGCGAGCTCCTTGCGAAGCAGGTTTTGCCGTTTTTGTTCCGCTAGAGCGTTTTGGCGAGCCCTCTCCGCCCGGGCCAAAATGTAAGCCGCGTAGGAGCCCTCGTACATTTCGATTCGGCCCGGAACCTGCGGGCGAGAACCACCCGGATCAATACCTGGCACAACCTCCCACACGTGGGTGCACACCGCGTCCAAGAACCAGCGGTCGTGCGTCACCACGATCAGAGCACCACTATTACGGCCCGAACCATCGCGCGGCCCCATCCGCTGATTCAAATGTTTAGCCAGCCAAGATACGCCCTCAACATCCAAATGGTTCGTGGGCTCATCCAACACGAGGACGTCCGCCGGGTGCCCCTGCACGACACCCGCAGACAAAACTCGCGCCAAGTTCACGCGCCTGCGCTGACCTCCTGAAAGCTCACTCATTTTCGCTTCCAGATCAATATCAGCCAAAAGCCCCTCATGAACATCCCTAATCGCGGGCACAGACGCCCACTCGTGGGCTGCAAGTCCGGGATGAACCACGCTTTGAACCTTCTGATCGCTGATGACGTCGCGCTGAGACAAGTGCGCAAACGTGACACCATCGCGCACAATTATCTGGCCGCTATCTACCTCACGTTCGCCCGCGAGCATATCCAACAGCGTGGTTTTGCCCGCCCCGTTTGGGCCGAGCACACCAATGCGATCTCCGTCTGCCACCGAAACCGAAATGTCGGCCAAAATCTTGCGCGAACCACCTATCGCGCCAATGCTCTGCGTTCCAAAAAGATGTGCCACTACTCCACCTTTGCCGGCTGCGCGGGGCCAGACACCACCAGCGTGTTCTCCACCTCGGGCGCCTCTGCGAGGCGCTGCTCAATCTGGCGGGCATGCTCAAGGCTAGTTGCCAGCGCCGCTACCGTTGGGCCCGAACCGGACAGTAAAACTGCGAGCGGCCCGGCCTCTTCAATCACCTTCCACGCTTGCCCAAGCGTAGGGTGCATACTCAAAGCGGTTTCCTGCAGATCATTTTCTAATAGGCCCACCAGTTGCTCAGCACCTTCAAGCACACGCCAATCGCCCTCGCGCAAACTAGTAGGTAGCTTGCTCCGACCTCTGCCCGCCGCGTCAAACTCTTTGAACACGGCCGGCGTTGAAAGCCCCTGCCGCATCGTGCACATCACCCAGTAGTGCTCAGGCGTATCGGGCTGGTCCAGTCGCGTCATGTGGTCCCCATATCCCACGCCCAGGCTAATCCCACCTTCCAAACACGCCGGCACATCTGCGCCAAGCCCACGGGCAATCTCATGCATGCGCTCGCGATCGAGGTTTAACCCCAGGAGCCTATCAACCGCTACGAGGGTTGCGGCCGCGTCTGCGGAACCTCCGGCCATTCCGCCGGCTACCGGGATGCTCTTCTCAATCTCGATCTCGAGGACGTGGCCATCTGGAACCGCTGGAATAGCAAGCTTTGCGGCCTCCAAGATCAGTGCTCTTGCCGCTCGAAACGCCAGGTGTTTTGTAGGTTCCAAATCCGATAGGTCCGCGCCCAGCGTGTGCACTACGATCGGCATGCCGATTCGCGCAGATTCATCGCGTTGCGGGCGAAAACGAACGGTTGCTCGCTCCCTAATATTCAACGTTTCAAAAATCGAATAAAGCGGATGGTAGCCAAGTTGGTCGGGTTTACCTACCAAAAGGATAAGATTCAGCTTTCCCGGTGCACTCGCTGTGATCACTAGGCGCCCTGCTTCAACTCGTTGCGCGCCTTAGCTAAGGCCAAGAATTGGTCAATATCCAATACCTCACCTCGCGAAAGCGGGTCGATACCCGCGTTTTCTATCAATGCGTCCACGTCCACATCCGCCCACTTCTTCAAGGCAGCGCGAAGGGTTTTGCGACGCTGAGAGAACGCGGCATCCACAACCTCAAAAAGTTCTTGGCGAGTAACACCCGCCTGCTCGGCAGCCGGCAAAGCATCCGCCTCGTAACGCGAAATTCGCACCAGTGAAGAATCAACATTTGGGATGGGCCAAAAGACGCGCCGGGAAATGGTGCCAGCGAGCTCAGAATCGCCATACCAAGCGACCTTGACAGATGGCACGCCGTAGATTTTCGACCCCGGCGTAGCGCTCAAACGCTGCGCAACCTCCGTTTGCACCATCACCAAAAGCTCACGAATGGATGGGAAGTTATCCAATACACCTAGGATCAGCGGCACAGCCACGTTGTACGGAAGATTTGCCACGAGGCGGGTGGGAGCCTCCCAATCTTGCATCTCCCCCTCAACGGGCTTCGCCTCATTCAGACGGTCTAAAGTGGTGACCTTAAGAGCATCCGACTGCAGAACCCGAAGCGGCGCACCCGGCGCGTGTCCGGCTACGGTAGCCGGCAGGGCCGTTGCCAAAACCGGGTCAATCTCAATCGCTGTGACGCGCGCGCCGGCCTCCAACAAGCCTAGAGTCAAAGACCCAAGGCCCGGACCGATCTCTAACACGTGCTCACCGGCTACAACATTCGCAGCTTTCACGATCTTGCGAACTGTACCGGCATCGTGAACGAAGTTCTGACCCAGCATTTTTGTAGGTTGGATGTGAAGGGCGGCGCAGATCTCGCGCACATCCCTTAGCGTCAACAACTTAACTTCGCTCATACAACCATTCTACCGGGCAGACACAGACACAAATTACAAGGGGAAGTGGTAGCTGTGCCACCACTTCCCCTACTAGAGCTTTGGTTTATCGCAATCCAAGCATCGACGAGCACGCCGGCCACTGTCCCCAACCAGCGCGCTGCTGGAGGATCTGGGCGCGCATCGTCTGCTCTTCAGCCGAAGCATCCGACGGCAGGCCACTGCCACCTACCGCTCGCCATGTAGGTAGCGAGAACTGGTAGAGACCGTAGAAGCCATTACCGGTATTTGCGCCCGGATTGCCACCGGACTCACACTGAGCCAGCGCGGCCCAAACCCCGGCCGGTGCAGAACCCGTGCCTGAACCCTGCTGCGGAGCAGCCGCTGCGGCTCCGGCCGGGCGCTTCTTGGTGCCACGCTCAACGATCTTGTCGGTAGGCTCTTCGCGATCTTCAGAGACCTTGGTAGAGACAAGAGCTTCACTGCCGCGCTTCTGCTCGTACTTTACAGTGGTGATCTTGCCCTTCTGGCCCTCTTGCACCACGCGGGATTCACCCTCGTAAAGCTCGTCCGTGTCACGCTCAACCGTCTTGAAATCAAGCTCCTCGACGTCGGTGACGGTGCCGCGCGTTTGGCGCACAATGTTCACCTTCACATCGCCATCACCGGTTTCCAGGAAGACCTGATCAATGGGCGATGGAGTAATGTTCGCGGCTTCGAGGATCTCAGGGACCGTAGCATCCTCAGGAACCTCAACGGACTTGGCATTGCCATCAACCACAACGCTTACAGTGCCAGCCTCGTTAAGAACAGCCGGCAGGGCCTCGCGAACACTCGAACGATTCGCGGCGATGGCAACGTTGCGGCCCGAATCAGCAAACACGCTCATCACGCCCTCAAGCGAATCAGCGGTAGACCAAACCTCAGAGCGGCCCTTATCATCGTGAATCGTGTAAGGCTTCGCAGACGTGAACGTAATGGTCTGGCCCTTTTGGACCGGAGCGGAAACTGCAGGGGTTACGAGATCATGCTCGCCAACGTTTACACCAGCCGCCTCCAGCGCGCCGCCAACCGTGCCGCCCCAGACCGTTACAACCGAAGTTGCACCATCAGCGTTTACCAGGACGTCGGTACGCTCCGAAGCAATCGAAACACCAGCCGTCGCTACGAGGGCCAAAGCAGACGCAGCTGCAACGGATTTAATGGTCGTTTTCGATGCGTTCGTTGCCCAACGGGCTGACGCTACATTATTGAAAGCCAAACTTTTACCTCTTGAGTAGATAACTAACTACTCCCTACCGTAGCCAGATCGTTATAGAAATGGGAAGCTAATCCGCTGGCAAATTGTGCAAGCTCACACAAAGTTTGTGTCCTTACTTACAAAGCACTTCAAGCAAAAAAGACATTGCCGTATACTGCTTCACTATTTTCTTGTAGCTGCTGGAGGGTGTCCTCTTCACTACGTTCCCACATCTGCGCGATGAACCGAACCGTGTGCGCAATAACGTATGAGGCGTTCGGATGACCTCGATACGGCACGGGGGTGAGGTAGGGCGCGTCCGTTTCCACCAGAATGCGGTCTGGTGATAGCGATTTGAAGGCCTCGCGCAGATCATCGTTAGCAGCAAACGTTAGTGATCCGCCAAACGAGGCGTACCAGCCGTTCTTCTCTACGTGCCGAGCCAGGTGCGTTCCACCTGAAAAGCAGTGGAACACGATTGGCGTGTGCCCCTTATCTGCACCCGTGTCGTAGAGGACGTCCAAGCACTCCTGATGTGCATCTCGGTCATGGATCTGCACTGGTAAGGAACGCTCAAATCCCATGCACAAATGAGCAGCAAACGATTCCTTTGCAGCGGTAAGGCCTGCGTCGGCCGTGCGGAACAGGTCGATACCGGTTTCTCCCACAGCCACAATGGACGGATCATCCAGCCGGCTCTCCACCGCGGCAAGAGCCTCATCTAAAGGCACGTGATGATCCTTCAGCTCATGCTCCCAACCGTCGGCGGCCACGTCCAACACGCCCGCGTGTAGCGGCGCCTCATTGGGATGGAGCGCAATAGCTGCACGTACCCGCGGGAAGCCAGCCGAGTCACCAAACTTGTGGGCAAGCTCAATGGTGGGATCAAAATCTGTAATCTCACAGCCCACCGTAATGAGCCCGCGGACTCCCACCTGATACGCACGATGGAGCTGTTCCTCAAGGGGAAGCTTGACGCCGCCAGCTTTGGGGATTTCCCACTCCCCAATGGGCAGATGCGTGTGATTATCGAGCACAGGACCAGCTAGAGCCGCAGGGGGCTCGGGCCAGTTCCGAGGCTTTTTTCTACTCATCTTCTACTCCACCGTCATACATCTCATCTGCGTCCAGGGTTTCCTCGTTAAGCTCCCCCGCTTCGGCCAGGGCAGGTTCATCCTGGGGCAAGTCACTCTTGGCGATCTCACGCTCGTGCTTGCGCTTCAACTGGCGTTGCCTGGTTTTCCGCTCAAAAACAATCAAAGCTATCAGTAGCAATAACGCGAGGGCGCTGGTGAGTTGTCCCGCCCGCAATCCGATAGGCGTGAAACTCATGTGCACATGGTTATCACCCGCCTGCACCGGGATCAGCATCAGCGAATCATCGAAAGGCTCTATCTTTACATTCTGCCCGTTAACTGTAGCTTCCCAACCCGGATCGTAAATATTGCTTACCAGCAAGTAGCCTGCCTGGGGTGCGTTGATGCTCAAATCCATAGAACGCCCGCCCCGCTCAATCTTCACGGGGTTGGCTTTCGCCTTCGCAACGGCACTTTCATAAACCGAATCATTCATTACGCCGGCTTCGAAGCTGACCGTGCCGGACTTGTCTTTCTCGGTTTTGAACTCCACTTGACCGGTATCGCCCGCGTGTAAAACACCCAAATCAACCAGGCCATTCTTTTGGGTACTTACCTGGACCTTCTGGTCATTCCCGGTGTAAACCGAAACGTTTTGCACCTTCACCGTTCCAGACTTGTAGGCGAGGAAGTAGTGACCATCCTTTTGCGCTGTAACCCTCACGTTTGCAACGGCCTGTCCGGAAGAAGATTCAAACTTGACCTGCTGACCAAAAGGCTCGTTAGATTGCTCAGACACCGTGCCCGTGGTAGCTGAGAACTCTGCCTTCACCGTCTCATACAGGCCGGAGGTGCCAAACGCAGCCTCGTACATCCTCGCTTGATTGGTAAGGAATCCCTCGGCTCCGGTTTTGAAATCTCTGGCCGCGCTATCAACCAGGAACGCATTAGGCAGGGCGTCCGCGTTCTCGTAAACATTGATACTGGTCGATTCGAAGTAGGTCGAGTAGTCAATCAACTGCCCGCGCTCTTTGTCGCTGGTCATCACATATTTCACGCCCAGGAAGGTATCGAGCGGTTTAGTCGGATTGTAAGCGTAGGAGTTAATGCCGTTAGTGGATAGGCCAACGTCCTCCATGAGTTTCAACTGCGCCTGGCTGAATGAAGAACCAAACAGCGTGACACCGTCATAGCCGTAGAGGAATGCGTCGTTATAGGTCTTGCGATTAGCGAGCTCCGCCCGCGGATACCCGTCATTGTCGGTCTTGATCTTAGCGGCAACCTCGCGCACATCCCGGGGGAAGTCGCCCGCGGCATAGCCGTCGCGATTGCCAAATACCTGCCCGTCTCGCACATCTTTAATGCCCACAATCGAAGAAGCCAGTAGCTCCATTGAGACCAAGCCGATCATGGTTGCCACTGCAACGCTCCGCGCGGCAAACACTCGCGGCGACTTCCCCAGTTTCAAGGTGATTTCTTCTCGCCTAGATACAGCCGCAAGAACTGCAACATACAGCGCGCTAACCGCGATGGTCGCGACCATCGAACGCGCGGTCACAGCCTCTTTATCGATTCGATACATGACCAGGGCGAGCAGACCTATTCCGGATGCGATCTTCGCCAGTGGAAGCGGCTCGGTTTTGAGCGCACGGAAAGCGTCAGCAGCCATTACCACCAGGAGGAATACCGCGGTGAATGCAAACCGGTGGTTCAACTGGTTCGGGTAGTGCATTCCGTGCCAGAAGAAGTTCAACGAGTTGACCGACAAGCTGAGCGTCATGACGGTCAACAGAATTCCGTTAGCGATCTTCCCCCTCGTGGAAATGCTACGAGCCAGGAAATACGCCGGGATCAGCAACAAAACGAGGGTTCCTGCGTAAATGTTTGGAAGGCCCTCGCGCACAGCGGGTGCGGACAAGAACATTTGGCGCCCAAACAAATCAATGGGCGAATACATGAAGTCCATTTTATCCGGCCACGCATCGCCGTATGCCGACGTGTGTTGCAACTTCAAATAGACCGGGATTAACAGCGCGGAGGCCAGCGCAGCCCCGAACACGGACGCCCCACCAAACAAGATTGTTTTGGCCACCTGATCTCGCCAACGTTTGAACGGAACGTTCTCAACCAGAAGGACCAGGAAGTACAGGGCGACAAAAAGGACCGCGAAGAACGCCGCGTAATAATTTACGAAGAGGGTTATGGCCGTGAAAATCACGTAGGGAACAAGCCGCTCGTACTTGACGATCAACCACGCGCCGTAAGCGAGGAGGGGCAGCATAATCTGCACGTCCAGCCACATTATGTTCCAAAAGTACGCGAGCGTGAACGAGGAGAGCGCGTATCCAAAGGAGAACAAGACGGCAACCCACGGGGTGTGAGCGCGGCCTCGACGCAGGAAGAAATAGCTGGTGTAGCCCGCCAAGCCCGTTTTCAAAACGACGTCGAACAGCACAAAGTTAGACAGTTGCGAGGCGGGGAACAACAAAATGAGCAGGTTTATTGGACTTGCCAAGTAGTAGGCGAAGAGCGAAAGGAAGTCGGTACCCAAGCCGCCTCGCCACGAATACATAAGAGTCTCAAAGTTTGACAGCTTGCGCTGATATTCAGCGAGGAACGGCGCGTACTGATGGTACAGGTCGATAGTGAGGATGTGCCGGTTGCCGCTGGGCCACACCCCCGACACCTGAAACGCGATGAAAATGATCAGTGCCGGAATGATGAACGCGGCAATACCCGGACGATTCTTAGAAGCAAACCAGGCTTTCGGATTCAATAGCGCATCCCTAAACCTACGCACCCTGCTTGGCGCCGTAGCTTCGACTGTTGCCGATTGTTCAGACGCGTCTACGGGCTGGATACCCTGCTCACTCTGCTCCGAATGCGCTACCAGCACGCCCTCGGGCACCGCATCCTGGGGCGCTGCGTCGTCCGGCATAAAAATCTCCTCGCTCATCACTACACTGCGACAACAGTATTTTGGCAGACTTGCGCCCTATCAGCACCCACCTGCCTTAAGATCGGCCTCCATATAAGCGTTTGGGGAGGGCAGCGCCACGCACTGCCCTCCCCAACACATCACTCTAGGAGATTACTCCCATTCGATTGTTGCCGGCGGCTTCGACGTCACATCAAGCACAACACGGTTGATTTCAGGGACCTCGCTGGTGATTCGCATCGAAATGCGATCCAGTACATCGAACGGCACGCGTGCCCACTCGGCGCTCATGGCGTCCTCAGAAATGATCGGGCGCAGAACAACTGGGTGACCGTACGTGCGCTGATCGCCCGTGACACCCACGGATCTTACATCAGCAAGCAGAACAACCGGGCACTGCCATATAACTTCATCAAGGCCGGCATTCGTTAGCTCCTCGCGCACAATGTAGTCAGCTGCGCGCAGAACATCCAGACGCTCCCGAGTCAGCGCGCCAACCACGCGCACACCCAAGCCGGGGCCAGGGAACGGCTGGCGCTTCACCATAGAGGCCGGCACCCCAATCTCGAGGCCAAGCTCGCGAACCTCATCCTTAAAGAGGGCGCGCAACGGCTCAACCAGCTCAAAGTTCAAATCCTCAGGCAAGCCGCCCACGTTGTGGTGAGACTTGATGTTTGCCGACCCTTCGGCTCCGGACTCAACCACATCAGGGTAGATCGTGCCTTGGACGAGGAACTTAACTTCCTCCCCATCGCGATCAGCTTCAGCCACGAACTTCTTCTGCGCATCCTCGAACACGCGAATGAACTCGCGGCCAATGATCTTGCGCTTCTTCTCCGGTTCGGTGACATCCTTCAACGCGTTCAAGAAGCGTTCGGACTCATCAATCGTGACCACACGAATACCCATCGTAGCCGCGTAGTCGCGCTCAACCTGCTCGCGCTCTCCCAGACGCAACAGGCCATGATCCACGAAGAAACAGGTGAGCTGATCGCCAACAGCCTTGTGTACAAGCGCCGCTGCAACCGAAGAATCCACGCCGCCAGAAAGCGCGCAAATCACGCGCGCAGAACCAACCTGCTCGCGGATCTTCTGAATCTCACTATCAACGATCGAGGCCGCGGACCACTCGCCCTCAATACCGGCAATATCGCGCAAGAAACGCACAATCTGATCCTGACCGTGCTCGGTGCGACGGATCTCCGGGAGCCACTCCACGCCATACAGGCCGCGAGTTACATCCTCGGCTGCCGCAATCTTCGACTTCTCCGTGCTCGCGCTCACGCGGAACCCATCGGGGAGCTCCTCTACGCGGTCAGTGTGAGACATCCACACATCCTGGTCGCCATCAGCGCCAAGCAGTTTCGAATCCGAAACCGTCACAGTTGCGCGGGCACGACCATTTTCCGGAACATCTCCGGGGGTAACCACACCACCCAGGGCATCTACCATCACGTGGAAGCCCGACGAAATAGCAAGAACTGGAACCCCAGAATTAAGAATGTCCGCGTCAAACTTAACGTGCGCGGACGACGGACCACCAGAAAGAATAATCGCAGCAGGATTCTTTTCACGGATCTGCTGCGCACTATAAGTCTGGGGAACAATCTCGGAGTAAACATGGGCCTCACGGACCCGGCGGGCAATCAGCTGCACGTTTTGTGCACCTAAATCGACCACCAGAACCGGGCGATTCTTCATTTCATTTGCGTTAGTCACAGCTAAATTCTACCGCGCAAAATTTGCCTTCCGTCACCGCGTCCAAAAATTAGGGCAGAATATTAGGCATGGCACACAAGAAGTCGGCAACGTCGCTCTCAGAAGTCTTCATCCGTAAATGGGGCACGCGCAAGCTCAAACCCCTTACAAAAACCGAAAAACAAGCCATCGACGCCATCAATCACGACTTCCTCGAAGCCGCAAACGAAGCCGCCACTGCGGCTCACTGCCCCGACACAGCGTGGTTAATATCTCTTTGGACCAGCCCTCGCGACCTCGGAAAACGAAAAGGTCCAGACCTACCTGACCTTGACCTGGTACTCGCCGCTATCAACATCATTGAAAACGAGTACACCAACCGCACGCGCACACTACCGCGCCGCAAAATTCGCGAGCCCCTTGCCCGCATGTGGCAGACCCACGAGGCCCGAAAAAACAATCCAAACTGGGAAGAACTTACCGACAGCAAATCCCGCTGGTACACGACCGAAGACCTGCAACAGTGGTACAACAACGTAGAAGAGGGAGCCAAGAACCTTACCGTTTTACCCACCCGCACCTACCCGCATGCTTTTGTGCAAGCCGTGGCGTGGGTGGAAGCATGGGACGAGTTCCTTAAACTGCGCGGCCACATCGGTGAGCGCTTCTCACTCCGTGAAGAACTAACCCGACTGCACAACTGGCCCGGAGACCAGTGGAATACCGGCGATGACTACGAGTCCGCCCAAAACCGCTTCCATCGTCGGCTCGCCAAGGCTCGAAAGCGCGTTGCCGACCCGTTGCGGGACCAGGTGCTTCGCCGCGCCCTGTACCTGCGTGAAGGTCTGCTCACTGAACCCGTTGATCCTCTCGAATGGTTCCTAGCCTCCGCCTCATACACAGCCATCAACCCCGGCGTCATGATTCCGTGGACGCAAAAGGACTACAACGCCCTCGGCGATCTGGTTGATAGCTTCGAGAACATGCGTCTGCGCTCCAAACGCAAGTCGTTCGATGCCAAGAAGTCGGACCTCAAACTAAAACTCACATCTATCGATGAAAGCGAACTGGCGTGGGTTTCCGGGCCACAACAAATGATTGACCTGGATGAGGACGTCGTGGCTGCCCTCCCTCCCGGATGCGCAGTGAAGCGGCTTATCGTTTCACGCAAGCATCCAATCGGGCCGGACTGGATGGTGTACTGGGTTGAATCTGAAGATGGCGGCGCCAAACCTATCCTCAACCTCGTTGAAACCGCGAAGTTGCGCCCGCCAATCCTTTTCGTCTCCGATGGCACGCCCGCGAACCTCGCCTCGCTGGTATCTGAACACCTTGATAGCGCCTTCACCATCCCCACCCACCCGCTGAGCGTGTGGAACAAACCCGACCACCCATTCTGATTAACGTCTGTCGCGCGTTGACGTACAGTTTAGGTGCAGACCGTAAGTTTGAACTTCACACAATAAAGCCCCTGTGACTAAATAAGGAGTAGCACGTGAGCCTCACAATTGGAGTTGACGTAGGCGGCACGAAGATCGCCGCAGGCCTTGTTAATGAAGAAGGTGAAGTTCTGCGCACGGAAGTTATACAGACTCCTGCGCAAGAAGTTGACGCAACCGCGAGCGCAATCGCCACGCTGGTTGCAAAGCTGCGTGAGGGCGAGGAAGTGAGTGCCGTTGGTATTGGAGCCGCAGGTTTTTGCGACGCCGCGCGCACTTCGGTTGTGTACGCGCCAAACTTGGCGTGGCGCAACGAGCCGCTGGCTTCAAAGATCACGGAGGCAACAGAGCTTCCCACTGTGGTCGAAAACGACGCAAACGCGGCGGCATGGGGCGAGTTCCGTTTCGGAGCTGCCCGCGACGCGAAGAACGCGATTGTTATCACGCTAGGTACTGGCATTGGTGGCGGCATCATCGTTGATGACAGGCTGGTGCGCGGTTATCAAGGCTTTGCCGGCGAGGTTGGCCACATGCAGGTCAAGGCCGGAGGGCGCCGCTGTGGCTGCGGTAATCGAGGTTGTTGGGAACGCTACGGTTCGGGCACGGCTCTCGTACACGAAGCTCGCGAAATCGCCACTGTTGCACCCGCGTCTGCGTTGCGACTGCTGGAAATGGCTGACGGTAACCCGCAGCAGATCACCGGGCAGATGGTTACGGCCGCTGCGAAAGAAGGCGACCCGGTTGCGCTCGACGTGGTTGAAACCATTGCGGAGTGGGTGGGCCGCGGACTTGCTGACCTCTGTGCCATCCTCGATCCGGAAATGATCGTGCTAGCCGGCGGCGTCGCCTCTGCGGGAGAGTTGTTGCGTGCGCCCGTACAAAAGTCGTTCGAAAAGAACCTTACTGCCCGCCTGTACCGCCAGCCTGCCCAGATCACACTGGCTGAGCTTGGCGTTCCCGCTGGCCTAATCGGCGCCGCCGACCTGGCGCGCCAATCGGGTTAGCATCAAAGTCGCTCAAATCGAGGGGCGCGGTGAACTATCCTTACGGACTCGGTTCACCGCGCTCCCCTTTTACTATTCGTGTTGCCAGGCTCTCCACAAGGAAGCGTATTCGCCGCCACGAGCTACAAGTTGATCGTGTGTGCCAAGCTCGACTATGCGTCCGTCCACCATCACCGCTACCCGGTCCGCGTCGTGAGCCGTATACAGCCGGTGCGCGATCGCAACGACGCTTCGCCCCTCCAACGCCTTCCCAAGGGAACGCTCCAACTGCCTTGCCGCCGTTGGATCCATCAGCGAGGTAGCCTCGTCAAGAATCAAAGTGTGCGGATTCATGAGGACAATACGGGCAAGCGCTAACTGCTGGGCCTGCGCTGGGATGAGTGTCAGAGCGCCCGAGCCGACCTTGGTGTCCAACCCATCCGATAGTTCCTGTACCCAGCTGGCCGCCCCCATGCTTTTTAGAACATGCCACATCTGTTCAACCGTGGCGTCCGGTTTTGCGAGCCGGAGGTTGTCCGCGATCGTGCCGACAAACACGTGGTGCTCCTGCGTCACCAGGGCCACGTTCTGATGCAACTGGCTTTCCGTTAGTTCAACCAGAGGAACTCCTCCAACCGTTACCGACCCGGAGGTGGGCGGGTGAATACCTGCAATCATCCGGCCGAGTGTGGACTTGCCTGCGCCTGACGGCCCCACGATTGCGAGGGTCTCCCCCGGCCTCAGCTCTAAATCAACCCCGTGCAAAACGGGATGTTCCGGCCGGTACTCAAAGCTCACGTCTCGTACGCTTACAGCGTTCGAGGTAGGCTGCTTGCCCGACGCGATCCTGTCCGATTCCACCTCGTCCACGCCAAAAATACGGGCCAACGAGGTTGCCGCACTTTGAAGCACATCCACCCAGTAAGAGAGCTCGTCGAGCGGATAAGAAAGCTGAACTCCGTAGAGCGCGATCGTGGTCACCACGCCCAGCGTGGCGTAACCGTTTGGAATCGCCCATGCTCCGGCTAACGCCACCAACAGCGCCGGGGTTTGCAGGAAGAAAATCACTGCGTTTAACAAGAAAATGCGCAGGTAAGCGGTGTAGCGCTCCAGATTCCAAATTTGGGTGATAGCCACGTCGAGAATGTTGTTTCTAACCCGGCGCAGGTTAAGCGCATCAACCGTGGAATGCTGTTGAACCGTCTCCGTGGTGATGCCAGAAAGCGTTGCCCACTGTGCGGACTCCGCCTGGTAGCCCGGCACAGCGCGGCGCATGTACCAACGCAACACAAAAATGAGCGGAATCAGCGGAGCCAGAAGTAATAGCGCCAAAACGGGAGCAAGCGCAAATGCAGCAGCATAGGTAACTACCACAGTGAACACGATCATTATGATCCGGTAGATTCCACGCTGGACCAGAAACTGGATGCGGTCAATATCGTGGGTTGTACGCCCAATCAGGTCTCCCGTACCCGCCGCCTCTACAACAGACAGAGGCATATGGGTAACCGAATACACCAGATCCTCACGAAGCTGGGCAAAAACCGCCTGGCCAAATACGCGCGAGAAATACTCGCCCAAATAAGTCAGCAACAACTGTGCGGCCACCAACACCCCAATAATGATGAGGTAGCGTGTCACTTCCGCGCGAGTAGTCCCCGCCACGATCAGATCCAAAAGCCTACCGATGAGCCACGGGGTTGCCACTACGATTAGCGACGCCACAACTTGGAACACCAAAACCGTGGCAATTAGCCTGGGGAACCGGCGGATAACAGCCCAAAACCTCGAGATCACCTGCGGGCGAGCAGCGATGGGAAGCTTCATTATTCTCCTCCCTGAGCGCGCTGAACAACCTGTTGATACTTGAGGCCGCTCTCCTCGCGCCTTAGCGCGCGATCCAGCAGTTCATCGTGAGATCCGCGAGCCACTTCCTTGCCGTCCTCACCGATAAACACAACCTCGTCGCACTGTTCTAAAACCAATGGGGAGGAGGTTACTAGCACCGTGGTGAGCTGCTGGCGCCGCGAGCGCAACCGGCTGGCAATCCGCGCCCCTGTATGCGAATCCACCGCGGAGGTAGGCTCGATTGCGATTAGCACATCCGCGTTTGTTGCGAGGGCACGCGCAAGTGCAACGCGCTGGCGTTGCCCACCAGAGAGCGTGCGGCCCTTCTCTGCCACTGCTCCGTTCAACGCCCCAGGAATGGAATCCAGCACGTCTTGAGCGTCCGCAGTCCACATAGCGTCTAGCAGAGCCTCATCCATCGCATGCTCCCCCACCTCAACTTCGGGGCGCTCCTCGCGAATCCGGCTATCCAGATAGGTCTCAAAAATCGTGTTCTGCACCGTCAGCGGCTCGCGCATATCTGCCCGATCAGCCAGCAGATTATCTCGCAAGCTTCCCCTAAACAGGTGGTCGTGTGCCGACGCCAGAACAATGTGCTTGCGCACCTCATCTACCGGGCGATCACGCAAGTCATCCTCGCCAATAAATACCGGGTTCTCGTCGTCTACCCGACAAAGCCTTGTAGCCAGTTGCGCGGAAACATCCGGATCTGCAGCAACGAGTGCGGTAATAGCGCCGCCCTTCACCTCGACACCACTGATACCGTCGCGCAGAGGTTGCAGATACCGGCTGTCCGCTGAACAAGAACTCGCTTCGTTTTCCGAGTTGTTGTCCACGTTCTCGTTAGCGCCGGCCCGGTCACGCACGCTCGATTTCAGCTCCTGCACGCGAGCCACCTTGCGCAGTCCCACCCACGCGCGCGTGCCCACCTGCATCGCTCCTACGATTATGAACAGCGGGGTGGCCAAGTACCCGGCAAAACCGTAAAAAGCAATCATCTCTCCGGCAGATAACTGGCCTTCAAAAACCAAGAACGCTGCGATTGCCACTACCGCGAGAGCGAATGCGTGCGGGACTCCCTGCGATGCGGCGCTTAGCAAAGCCTGCGGGCGGGCAGCGTGAATCCCTCGACGACGAACCTCTTGCGACAACTCCCTGTAGCGCTCGTTGAATACGTCTTCCCCTCCAATTCCGCGCAAGACGCGCAGACCGGTCACAACATCCGTGCCGATATTAGTGAGGTCGCCTTGCGCATCACGCTGGGATTGCTGGCGCTGCTCGAGCGGTTTTATCAGCAAAGAAAGACCGCCAACAACCACCGGCATTCCTATCAGCACCACCAGCCCCAAGGGAACTGAGACAGAGAACATCAGGGCGGCAATCACGATTGTTGTAATCAGGGACGCTGCCAGATCTGAAATGTAAGCAAAAAGTGCGCCAATATGTGTGGAGTCGGTTGTTATCGTGGCAATAATGTCTCCGGTTGCCATGTCGGTTTTTGTATTCCCACGCCGGTTTGTCACGTGATACGAGGACATTCGCGCACTTCCAGCCTGGGCTTGAAACCAAGTTCCGATCTCGAATACTTGGTACAACCCCGCAAAGACCGTTGCGATTAGGATCAGCGAAAAGAAAATCACAACGGGGCGAACAAGGTGGCTACCCAATCCCATATCCAGGCCGGCATCCAAAAGGAGCCCCAGCGCCCAAGCCAACAGAGCTGAAGACACCTGCGACAGGGTTGCCACCAATGTGGCGCCAAGAAGCAACCATTTATTCTTACGTAAGAGTCCTAACAAAAACCGCCGAGGCGAGGCCTCCATATCTACAGGATCCCCCAAGGGAGGGCGCAAGAAAGACGGCCACCAGCCAGGCTCTTTTGCTACCGCAGGAAGCTCAATACCGTTCCTGCTGGCAAGACCCCGGCTTATGGCCTCGTGCCTTTCGTTAAAACTCATGTTGTGCACCCGCGTAACGTTACATCACGAATGCTATGTATTCACCACTCAAATGCGGTTTTTGGGGCCTTGAGACATTTTTGACTCTACTTTCATCGTCGATTTTAACTACCATTAGGAAGAGCCTTAAAAAAATAATTCCAAAGGAGATAGTTTTGGCACGCACACTTTTTGTTGCCTCGCCAGAGCCTCGCACCGGTAAACCAATGGTGACTATCGGGCTGGCTTCATTTTTTATTGAAAAAGGTATGAAGGTTGGCCTCTTGCGTCCCATTGTGCGAGACCGATCCACAGACGCGATGCTGAACATCTTCAACAACGGCACCGTTATTTCCGGACCTGCCGTTGGCGCCCTCACCTATGACGAGTACATCGCGGACCCTGATTCCGCTTTGGAAAGCATCGTGCGCACACACCGCAAGCTTTCTGAAAACGTTGATATTGTCATAGTTTCAGGTTCCGATTTTGAAGGCGTCGTTGGTTTCGACGAGTTTGAGTTCAACTGCCGAGTAAGCGCCAACATTGGAGCACACATGGCCGTTGTCCTGTCTGGTATTGACCGCACGCCAGAAGACGTGATGGATGCGGGACGCCTAGCCGTGACTACGGCTCGCCAGGAGTTCGCCCACGTGGCGGGTGTGGTTATCACGCGCGTTCCAGAGGAAAATGCGGATGACTACCGCCGCAAGGTGGAGAAGATCCCCACCTACGTGATCCCGGAAGACCCGTTGCTTACCGCCCCTCGAGTCATCGACATCATGAACTCCACCAACGCCACACTGGTAAATGGTGACCGCGCAAACCTGCTTCGCGAAGCCGAAAACGTCCTCATTTGCGGCATGAACTCCACGCACGTACTTGAGCGACTACAAGATGGTCAGATCATTATTGCGGCGGCGGATCGCCCTGAGCTTTTGATGACCGTTGCCGCAGCTCACGCGGTTGAGGGCAAGCCAAGCCTCGCCGGCCTCATCCTAAATGGCGGTTTTGAACTGTCTGAACAAGTGATGGACCTGGTTGGCAAACTCGTTCCCGACCTGCCGATTATGACGGTTTCTACCGGCACTTTTGAAACCGCGGACAGGGTTTCGCGCACCCGCGGCCCCGTGCATCTGCACACCCCACGCAAACTTGAGCGCGCTATCGAACTGGTTCGCAAATCGATCAATCCGGCCGCAATGGAAGCCATTTCTGAGGCGCCTGGCACCGCGCACGTCACGCCGCTCATGTTCCAGATTGACCTGCTTGAAAAGGCTGCGGCCAAGCGCATGCGCATCGTTTTGCCCGAGCCTGACGATGACCGTATTTTGCACGCTACCGACACGATTGTGCGTCGCGGCGTGGCCGACGTAATTCTGATTGGAGATGAGGAAGCGATCCGCACCCGTGCGGGCGAGCTGGGCGTCGAACTGGCAAACACACAGATTGTGTCCCCGCAAGATCCCGAGCTTTTAGAAAAGTATGCGGCCGAGTTTGCGCGCCTGCGCGCAAAGAAGGGCGTGACCTTGGAGCAGGCGCGCGAGAAAGTTCAAGACGTGTCCTACTTTGGCACCATGATGGTGCACATGGGGGATGCGGACGGCATGGTTTCAGGCGCTGCCCACACCACGGCTCACACCATCGTGCCGTCGTTCCAGATCATCAAGACCAAGCCCGGCACCTCGATCGTGTCTTCCACCTTCCTCATGCTGATGAAGGATCGCGTACACGTTTACGGCGACTGCGCCGTGAATCTGGACCCGTCGGCCGAACAACTTGCCGACATCGCGATCTCGTCCGCTGAAACAGCCGCCCAGTTTGGGGTGGAGCCTCGCGTTGCGATGATCTCCTACTCCACCGGTACCTCCGGCCACGGCCCGGACGTGGACAAGGTTCGTGAAGCCACCGAACTCGTACGTCAAAAAGCACCCGGCCTTGCCGTTGATGGCCCGCTCCAGTTTGACGCGTCCATCGATCCAGTAGTTGCCTCGCAGAAGATGCCAAACTCGGACGTAGCCGGCAAGGCCACCGTGTTTATCTTCCCCGACCTCAACACTGGTAACACCACGTATAAAGCCGTGCAGCGATCCTCCGGTGCTGTTGCCGTGGGCCCCATCTTGCAGGGCCTCAACAAGCCGGTTAACGACCTTTCGCGCGGCGCCCTCGTGGAAGATATCATCAACACGGTTGCAATCACCGCCGTGCAAGCCCAAAGCATCAACAACGAGCAGAACTAGACAGGAAGCAACCAATGAGTGAAACCCCTCCCCGGGTGCTTGTTATCAACTCCGGATCCTCATCGCTCAAATACCAGCTGGTAGAGCCCGAAGATGGCGTCTCCATCGCCTCGGGTATCGCTGAGAGAATCGGCGAACCCGTGTCTCACACCGAACACCGATTCGGAGACAAAGAGGTTGCGATAGACCAGCCGATCCTCGACCACACCGCAGCACTGCGCGAAGCTCTGCGCCTGTTCGACCAGGTTGGACCAAAGCTCGAGGAAGCCAATATCGTGGCAGTTGGACACCGCGTGGTCCAAGGTGGCAGGTACTTCTCTGGCCCCGCCCTCATAGACGACCAAACGCGTAACCTAATCGACCAGTTGTCCCCGCTAGCCCCGCTACACAACCCCGCCCACCTCAAGGGCATTGACGTAGCGCGCAAGATGCTTCCAGACGTTCCTCACGTGGCGGTTTTTGACACGGCGTTCTTCCAGTCTTTGCCTGACGAATCGGCAACCTACGCGTTGGACAAGGAAACCGCGGACAAGTACTCGATCCGCCGCTACGGCGCGCACGGGACCTCGCACCAGTACGTCTCTGGCCGGGTCCATGACCTGCTGGGCCGCAAACGTATCCGCCAAATCGTGCTCCACCTGGGCAACGGCGCGTCCGCATCCGCGGTTGTAAACGGCGAGGCCGTAGACACCTCGATGGGCCTAACCCCTCTCGAGGGCCTTGTGATGGGCACGCGAACCGGTGACATCGACCCGGCGGCTGTGTTCCACCTCATGCGCAATGGCGGCATGAAGATCGATGAGATCGACACGCTGTTTAACAAGCGCTCCGGTCTGAAAGGCCTTACCGGCGACAATGACATGCGTAGCGTTCGCGCCCGCGCAAACGCGGGAGACAAGGAAGCCCGTCTTGCCCTAGACGTCGTACTGCACCGCCTGGTCAAGTACGTTGGCGCCTACGCTGCCGAAATGGGCGGCCTGGACGTTCTCACGTTCACCGCAGGCATTGGCGAAAACGACTCGGCTCTCCGCCAAGAACTGTGCGACAAGCTGAAGATGTTCGGCATCACGCTGGATCCGGTTGCAAACGTTTTGCGCTCAAAGGATCCCCGTACAATCTCGGCCTCCGACTCGAAGGTGCGAGTAATGGTTGTGCCTACCAACGAGGAGCTAGCCATCGCCCAGCAGGCGATGTCGCTGCTTGACTAAAACACTGTGGCGCCCCGCTCCCGCGAGGAATCGACCGAGCTGTTCGGTTTTGTTCGCGGACCGGGGCGCCATTTCAATTTGGGCTCTAAAATCGTAATCAGGGATAACCAAGCCCTGCTTTACTGCCATTCGTGAAGGAAAAACATGTACGACTTTCACTCCCCCATCGCAAACGGGTTTGCCCGTGTAGCCGCAGCAAACATCCCCATCAAGGTTGGGGATCCCGCCGCGAACGCGATCAGCATCATTGAAGCCGCCAACCTGGCGAGCGAAGCCGGAGCAAACGTAGTCGTGTTTCAAGAGCTCACGCTGGTAGGAGTAACGGCAGACGATCTGCTGTTCCAAGACACCCTGCACGAGGAATGCGAAGCCGCGGTAGAGACCATTAAGCAGGCCTCCGTCGATTGGCCCCTAGTAGCTCTGTTTGGCACTCCTCTACGGGTAAGTGGCAAGACTCTGAACGCCGCAGTCGCTGTCACCCGCGGCCAAATAGCAGGAATCTGGTTTGATCCCGTTCAAAACGATCCGATGCGAAAGCGCTGGTTTAGTTCCCGCTCTGATGCCTCCGCCGCCTACTCGGTCATATTGGACCAGCCGCTATTCGTTGCGGGCGAGATACCTCTGACGGTCCAGGACGTGCCCGGCCTATCCATCAGCGTGCAACTGCAGGAACCGATCGACTACCAGATGCAGGCGAGGCATGGCGTTAGCCTAGTTGCGAACTTGGGCGGGGCACCCGCGTTTGCAGGAACTGCACGGCATCGTTTGGCCCGGGCACGTGAGGCATCGCGAACCACAAAACTCGCGGTTGTGTATGCGGGCGCAGGCGAGGGAGAGTCCACAACCGATTACGCGTGGGACGGGCAGGCTTTCATCGCGGAGGCTGGCGAAGTACTGGCACAAAACGACCGGTTCGGATCCGGTTTACGCCTTACTTATGCCGATATTGATCTGGCTCGACTGCAGGCAGAGCACAAGCTCTTAAGCCCGGCGCAAGAGGAAATGTTTGCCAGCCAACAGGTGCGCGTGCAACCGCGGGGCGACTGGACGCTAGAGCGCAGGCTCCCCCGCTTTCCGTATTTGGATAC
The DNA here is from genome assembly GCF_000758775.1 of Actinomyces sp. S4-C9. NCBI lineage: Bacteria > Bacillati > Actinomycetota > Actinomycetes > Actinomycetales > Actinomycetaceae > Actinomyces > Actinomyces sp. S4-C9. The sequence continues at coordinate 28,426 of NZ_JRMU01000002.1, forward strand.
GGATCCGGGGCTTTGGGAGTCTGACCTCGAGGATATGTTTGACCTGCAGGTCCAGGCCTTGATGCGCAGACTTGAGGCCACCGGAAACCCGCACCCGGTTATCGGCATATCCGGGGGGCTGGATTCAACGCTTGCCCTCCTCGTGTGTGTTGAAGCTATGGAGCGCATGGGACGACCCCTCACCGATATTTTGACCTTCACCATGCCGGGCTTTGCCACCACCTCGCACACGAAGAACAATGCGACGAAGCTGTGCGAGGTTCTGGGCACAACGTTTGAGGTGATCGACATTCGCGATACCGCCCGCCAAATGCTTGCCGACATGGGGCATCCGTTTGGACGCGGCGAAGAAGTGTATGACGTGACGTTTGAGAACGTGCAGGCGGGCCTGCGCACCGATTTCTTGTTCCGCATTGCCAACGGCAGGCGCGGCCTGGTGATCGGTACGGGCGACTACTCGGAGCTCATGCTCGGGTGGTGCACGTTTGGCGTTGGTGACCACATGTCGCACTACAGCGTGAATCCGGGCGTTCCAAAAACGCTTATGCAGCATCTGATCCGTTGGATTATGGCCTCGAATCGTTTTGGCGAGGACGTTAATGACACGCTGGATTCGATTTTGAACACCGAAATCACACCGGAACTGATCCCCACGCGTGAAGGCGAAGAGGCCCAGTCTACGCAGGCAATGACCGGCCCTTACGCGTTGCAGGATTTCAACGCCTACTACCTGGTTTACCTGGGTTTGTCCCCAGAACTCACGGCTTTTCGCGCGTTGAATGCTTGGAGCAACGCAGACGAGGGTGTTTGGCCCGCCGGTTTAGAGGGAGTGGATCGCGCCGAGTTTGACCTTCAGCAGATCCTCACGTGGGAGCGCGTGTTCCTGCGCCGCTTCTTCACAAACCAGTTCAAGCGCTCCACTTTGGCAAACGGCCCGCGTGTACTAGAAGGCGCGAATCTGTCGCCCCGTGGTGGTCTGATGCTCGCATCTGATCTTTCGCCTGCGCCGTGGCTTGCGCGCATAGACAAGCTGGCTGATAGCCTCGGCATCGAATTAGAAAAGAGGTAGCCGTGACTGCACTACTGTTGGTTTTTGGGGCCCTATTCATAATGGCCGCTACCCTTGGCGTGGCTTTGATTGCGAGCATTGCGAAAGAGGATGCCTGGCAAGGTTCCGCCCTGCGTTTGCCCGTGCGGTCCGATGATACCGAGGTGGTTCGTCACGTGCACCGCGCATCTCTGCCGATTCTGGGTGCCCTCGTGTTTATTGCTCTGGCACACGGAGCTACCTTGCTGATCCTAGCTTTCTACCCTTCAGTGACCGTGGCAGTGAAGGTGGCAGTCATCGTCGCGGGTGTCGTAACCGTCGGAGGATTGGCGGCCACGATCATCTCTTACGCAAAACATCCGCACGTCAAGCGCTAAACCGCGTTTATAGTTTTGCCCCGAGGTCACTTGAATAGCCTCGGGGCAAAATCATTTTGGACTAGTCCTGCACAGGTTTACGCTCTTCCAACACAACTGTAGAAGCAATGACTAACGCGCCTCCGATCGGCAAGATCACAATGGGCGCCAACAGGGACGTTGCGACAATCGCCTGGCCGAGCAGCGGTGGCAAGAGCAGGAACGAAAGGCGCATGAGCCAAGAGACCACCATGAGGCCAACCCCCGGTTTCAATCCGGGCACGTCGTCTGCGGCGTTCATTGCCAACGGAACGGTGGTAGCCGCGCCAAAGCCCGCTGCGGCGAAGGCAATGACGGTGACAAAGATGTTTTGGAATAGGAGGGCCGCGCTCATACCAACAATGATGAGAGTGCCGCCCATCAAAATGGTGCGCTTCGCGCCAAGCTGATCAACAAACCTGTCCCCCGTAACGCGACCCAGGAAGTGGAAAGCGAGCATACACACGTATGCTGCGGGCGCGAGGGTCGCGCTGGCCCCCAGGTAGTCACGCATGTAAAGCGTGGACCAAGATTGCGCGATGTCTTCGACGAGCACACCGGAAATCGCCAGAAGTAGCAAAAGCGCAATAACGAGGGGAACAGGCCAGTTTTTTGCAGAGAGCCGGTGAATACTGGGTTCGTCTTGGTCTGCCCCGTCTCGGCCAGGGAGGGTGTATTTGCTGGCGATGAGGGCAACAAGACTGAAGAGGACTCCGGCAAATCCGATGTGGTAGCCGATTGGGACGGCGAGCGCGGTGGCTACCATGGCCATCAGCCCTCCGGTCATTGCACCCAAGGACCAGGAGGCGTGAAAACTATTAATAATGGAACGTCCGTAGCGTTTTTGTACGCGCAGGCCGTGCGCGTTTTCACCCACGTCAACGATTGCATCCGTTGCGCCGCCAAGTGCGAAAAGGATGGCGAATGGGACTGCGAGGATAGCTCCCCCACCCTGCGCGATAGCTACCAGGATCGCCGAGAGGGTCAGCGCGATTCCAATCAGGAACGTGCCGTAGGCCGCTACTTTAGCGGAGGTGAAGCGTTCCACGAACTTCGCGGCGAAGGGTCCGCCAATGATGGCGCCTAGCGGGAACGCCGCAATGATCAGGCCGTAGCCTCCCGCGGTTAGTTCGAATGCGTCTTTTAGTTCTGGGAACCTCGGCGCGAAGTTCGCAAACAGTGCGCCGTTGGTGAAGAACAGCGCGGTTACGCCGGCGCGCGCTCTAGCGACATCAGCAGAAACCAACTTGCCTTGACCTTTCAAAAGTGGATCTCGGTTGATTGTGTCAAAGTCAGCGCGCACTTTCCAACTACCGATTATGCGAGGAAACCGGGCCTTACGGATAGAAAAGGCTCGCGTCCAACCTTGCTGGACGCGAGCCTTTTTCAGCTTTGTTAGTTGGCCTTCGGGTGGGTCATGGACGCCACGTCGAGGGCTTCGTCAAGCTGTGCTTCGGTGATCTCGCCGCGCTCTACGAATCCGAGGTCAATCACGGCCTCGCGAACCGTGATGCCCTTAGCTACGGAGTGCTTGGCGATCTTCGCGGCGTTCTCGTAACCGATGATGCGGTTGAGCGGGGTAACGATGGACGGCGAGGACTCGGCAAGCTCCTTGCAACGCTCAACGTTTGCGATCAAGCCGTCAACCGTGCGCTTTGCGAGGACGGTGCAGACGTTGCCAACGATGTTGATCGACTCGAGGATGTTGCGAGCCATGACGGGCAACATCACCAGCAGGTCGAAGTTGCCCTGGGCGCCAGCAAACGCGATAGCCGCGTCGTTGCCGATAACCTGGGCTGCAACCATGACGGTGGCTTCAGGAACAACGGGGTTAACCTTGCCCGGCATGATCGAGGAGCCTGGCTGCAGGTCAGGTAGGTGAAGCTCGCCGATTCCGGTGCGCGGGCCGGAGCCCATCCAGCGCAGGTCGTTAGCGATCTTGGTTAGTGACACTGCGATGGTGCGCAGAGCGCCGGACAGTTCAACGAGGGAGTCCTGGGCTGCCTGAGCTTCGAAGTGGTTGCTGGCTTCCTTGAACGGAAGGCCCGTGTTCTCGGCGATGAGCTCGATGACGCGCTCGGAGAAGCCGGCCGGGGTGTTAATGCCGGTGCCCACAGCGGTGCCGCCAAGAGGAAGCTCGTGCAGGCGCGGCAGAGCAGCGTGCACGCGGTCGATGCCGTAGCGAATCTGGGTGGCGTAGCCGGAGAACTCCTGGCCAAGCATGATCGGGGTTGCGTCCATCAAGTGGGTGCGGCCAGACTTCACGACGTCCTTGTACTCTTCAGCCTTGGCTTCGAGCGACTTCGCGAGGGTTTCAAGCCCGGGCAAAAGAACCTCATCAACGGCCTGAGCGGCAGCGATGTGGATTGACGTGGGGAACACGTCGTTGGAAGACTGTGACGCATTAACGTGGTCGTTCGGGTGCACCTTGTCGCCCTTGATACGGGTGGCGAGGGTAGAGATGACCTCGTTGGTGTTCATATTCGAGGACGTGCCCGAACCGGTCTGGAAGACGTCGATGGGGAACTCACCGTCGTGCTTGCCGGCAATGACCTCTTCAGCGGCTTCGCGGATGGCGTCCGAGGTGGCCTGGTCGATGACGCCGAGCTCGAGGTTGGCTATAGCGGCAGCGCGCTTCACCTGGCCGAGTGCGGCGATGTGGTGATCGGAAAGTCCGCGCCCGGAGATCGGGAAGTTCTCAACTGCACGCTGTGTTTGTGCGGCGTAGAGAGCGTTCTTGGGAACGCGAACTTCACCCATCGTGTCGTGCTCAATGCGGTATTCGATTTCGGTCATTAGTTCTCCTTCATCGTTGATCGCGCGACGTGCGCGCACTTAGTTCTATTGTCTAACACGGGGGCCACGCTGGGGGCGGTTTGCACGCATGCCCAAGCAGGCTATGCCGTATCGAATATTGGTGAGGAACCTTTAGTGCGGTTCGTAGGGCGCCACCACCATGTCTACACGTTGGAGTTCCTTGACTTCCAGGTAGCCAGTGGTTGCCATGGTGCGGCGGAGCGAACCGATGTAGTTGACGGTGCCATCGGCGCGTGAGGATGGGCCGAAGAGGATTTCTTCCATGCTGCCAACCGTGCCCACGTGTACGCGGTGTCCGCGAGGAACTTCGGGGTGGTAGGCCTCCGATCCCCAGTGCCATCCGCTACCGGGGGCTTCTTTTGCGCGAGCGAGGGCTGCGCCGAGCATCACTGCATCCGCGCCGCAGGCGATTGCCTTCGGGAGGTCTCCGGAAAGCCCGATGCCTCCGTCGGCGATGATGTGCACGTACCTACCGCCAGATTCGTCGAGGTAGTCTCGCCTTGCCGCAGCGATGTCTGCGAGTGCGGTTGCCATGGGCGCGTGGATTCCGAGGAGTTGGCGGGTGGAGTGTGCGGCTCCCCCACCAAATCCTACGAGCACGCCGGCGGCGCCGGTTCGCATTAGGTGCAGGGCGGCGTTGTAGTTTGCTACGCCGCCCACGATGACGGGCACTTCGAGTTCATAGATGAAGCGCTTTAGGTTTAGTGGTTGTGCCCTGCTGGATACGTGTTCGGCGGATACCGTGGTGCCGCGAATGATGAACAGGTCTACCCCGGCGTCCACAACGTAGCGCCAGTACTTTTGGGTGCGTTGCGGGGAGAGCTTGCCGGCAACTACAACTCCGGCCTCACGAATCTGGCCCAGGCGCTGGCCAATGAGTTCAGGTTTTATGGGCTCGGCGTAGATTTCTTGAAGCCGGCGGTTTGAGGCGCGCGCGGGCAGTCCGCGGATTTCCTCGTAGACAGGTTCGGGGTCCTCATACCTGGTCCATAGGCCTTCGAGGTCGAGGACGCCGATGCCACCCAGCTTGCCTAGTGCGATCACGTTTTCGGGGCTCATGGCCGAGTCCATTGGCGCGCCCAGGACGGGAATGTCCACGTTGTACGCGTCGATTTGCCAGGACGTGTTTACGTCTTCGGGGTCGCGCGTGCGCCGGGAGGGGACGATTGCCACGTCGTCCAGCGAGTATGCGCGGCGGGCTTGTTTGCCGCGTCCAATGTTAATCGTCTCAGTCACACTTCCATGATACGAGCCTTACGTGATGCTTGTTGAAATAGTTGTCCGTATGGGCATATAAGCTCTACGTAGTGAAACGTTAAGGAGGATCCATGTCTTGGATTGCCGGCCCGTTCGTGGGTTTTGATACGGAGACTACGGGGGTTATTCCAGGTAGGAGCCGGCTCGTTACAGCCTCGATTATTTTTCGAGGTGAGGACGGCGATGAGGTTTCGAATTGGCTGACTGATCCGGGTGTTGAGATCCCCGAAGCTGCTCAGAAGGTGCATGGGATAAGCACCGCGTATGCGCGCGAGCATGGGCGTCCTTACCCTCAGGTGTTGGAGGAGGTCGCGCAAGTTCTGACCCGCGCGCTCGGCAACGGTATTCCCGTGGTGGCGTTTAACGCAGGGTTTGATCTGGGCCTGATGGAGGCCGAGCTTGCCCGCATGCAACTACCCACGCTAACGCAGCGTTTAGGTGAGATCCGCCCGGTCATTGACCCGCTGGTACTCGATCGCGCACTTGTTCCCAGGCGGCGCGGTAAGCGTACCCTGGCAGACCTGATGGAGGCCTACGGCGTTAGTGCCGATGAGTCTTTGCACGACGCGGAGGTGGACACGCGCGCAACTTTAGATCTGCTGGAGCAAATGATTCGCAAGCACCCTCGCCTGGCCATGTACAGCCTGGACAGTCTGCACGAGTACCAAAAGCAGGCGCACGCGGTTTGGGCCGCTGATTTTGAGGCTTTCTTGCATAGCAAAGGCCGGGAAGCCAATATCAACCGCACCTGGTTGATTTAGCTTCCCGGCCTGCTTCTACGCTAGTTCAGCTTAGCTGCCAAGCGATTCTTAGCCCGCTACCCCTCGTTGATGTGGTAGTTCGGGGCTTCTGACGTGATCTGAATGTCATGCGGATGCGACTCGCGCAGGCCCGCTGAGGTTACGCGAACAAACCTACCGTTCTCCTTCAACTTCGCAATCGTGGGCGCGCCGAGGTAGAACATCGACTGGTGTAGGCCACCAACCATCTGGTAGATCACTGCGGCTAGCGAACCCGAGTAGGGCACCTGGCCCTCAATACCTTCGGGAACGATCTTGTCATCCGAAGACACGTCCGCCTGGAAGTAGCGGTCCTTCGAGTAGGACTTGCGTCCGCGCGAGCTCATTGCACCAACGGAACCCATACCGCGGTAACGCTTGTACTGCTTACCGTTGGTGAATACGAGATCACCAGGAGATTCCTCGCAGCCGGCAAGCATGGAGCCAACCATCACGGTGTTAGCGCCCGCAACGAGGGCCTTCGCAATGTCACCGGAATACTGCATACCACCGTCAGCGATGAGCGGCACACCCGCCGGCTTGCAAGCTAGCGATGCCAAATAGATCGCTGTTACCTGGGGGACGCCAACGCCTGCTACCACGCGCGTGGTGCAAATAGAGCCGGGACCTACGCCCACCTTCACCGCGTCCACGCCCGCGTCGATCAGTGCCTGCGCGCCTTCGGTGGTGGCAACGTTTCCGCCAATAATGTCGATGCCAGCAAAACGCTCATCGGACTTGATCCGGCGAATCATGTCCAGCGCCAACTGTGCGCCGCCGTTTGCGGTATCAACAACGAGGACGTCTACGCCTGCTTCCGCGAGCGCCACTGCACGATCCCACGAGTCTCCCCAGTAGCCCACTGCTGCGCCAACTAGAAGGCGACCCTCCGCGTCTTTTGCCGCGTCCGGGTATTGCTCGGTTTTAACGAAGTCTTTAACGGTGATGAGGCCGGCTAGGCGCCCCTGGTCATCAACGATGGGGAGCTTCTCAATGCGATTCTTAGCGAGGAGTGCTTTCGCATCTTCGCGACCGATCCCAACGGGCGCGGTGATAAGCGGCGTGGGAGTCATGTGTTGTTCTACCGTTGCGGTTGCCCATTCGCTCGGAGGAATGAAACGCAAGTCACGGTTGGTGATGATGCCGTGAAGCTTGCCGTCCTCGTCCACAACGGGCAGGCCGGAAACTCGGTAGTGGCCGCACAGTTCGTCTAGCTCCTCGATGGTGGCTTCCTTGTGGATTGTCACTGGGTCGCTAACCATGCCGGATTCGGATCGCTTAACCTGGCGCACCTGCTGCGCCTGATCTTCGATCGACAGGTTTCTGTGCAAGATGCCAATGCCGCCCTGGCGAGCCATCGCAATAGCCATGCGCGCCTCGGTAACGGTGTCCATTGCCGCGGACAGCATCGGGATTTTAAGAGTGATGTTTTTTGTTAGCTGCGCAGTCGTATCAACCTCGGAGGGCACAACGTCTGTGATTTCAGGCAGTAACAAAACGTCGTCATACGTTAGGCCGGTAAGGGAAAAAGGATTATCAATCATTTCGCTCACGCGACCAGTCTAACGCAGGGCGCGCGATGGTCTCACCCGCGCCCGCATAGTGACAAAACTTCTTATCGCCCAAAATCCGGCCGGCGTAGAGCTTGCCCGCCGGACGCAGTTAACCTCCTCCGCCTCGAGGCGGGCCAGCCTCTTGCTGGACTCAGGCCTCAATTGGCGAGATTCACCCTGAGGGTTGCAATCTCAAACGGGTCCAGATTGAACTCGAACGCACCCGAAACTTCACGCACCTGCACACCCAGGTCCGAGTCTCGGTAGCGCAGATCTTGGCCGCGCACGCTCGCGGCTTCGGGCCAGACCAGGCGTGCAACGGCGCGGCCGCCACTCGCCTCGTATGCGCGGACAATCACGTCACCGGAGCCATCGTCTACCATGCGGACCGACTCCACTACGGCGCCATCGAGGGTGAACAGTGGGCTGATCTGGCCGGGCACCTCGCGCTGGCCAAGGTTCAGCATTTGAGCAAGCGCCACCGCCTGTTCAATGGATGCGGCGGGAACGAGCTGGAAGTTCCACTCGTGCATGCCTCGATCTTGATGCGGGTCGGGGAAGCGCGAAGCGCGGGCCAGCGATGCACTAACTTCGCTCCACGTCCCCCGCTTCCCACTGGAGTGGCGCGCAACGCTCCACCCGTACGTGGCGTCGTTGGTGATAGCCAGGCTGGCGTTCGTATCTGCCAGGCGCAGCCAGCGGTGTGCGCTGACCTCAAACTTGTAGGCCTCCCACGAGGTGTTCTCATGAGTTGGACGCGTAATGTAGCCCATTTGCGTCTCGTACTGCGCGTGATCGGTGTGGATGTCGACCGGCATGGCAAGCTTCAAAATCTTCTCACTCTCATGCCAATCCAGGCGTACGTGTACGTCCAGGGCGCGCGATCCGGGTCGCAAGCTCCAAGTAACCTCGGCCTTCGAGTTAGAGAACTCGGCTGTTGTACGCACTCTTGCGGCGCCGTCAGTGCTTTCAAAAACAGCGTTATTTGGCACAATCACCTGCTTGGATCCGCGATAAAACGGGTCCAGATCCCACGCGTCCCACTCATTGGGGAAGTCTTGGAATAGGTACAGTTCCCCGCCGCGTTGGCCGGCCGGCACATATTCGCGCCCCGTTTCTTTCTCTACCAGCGAGGTCAGCAGACCCTCCTCGTCAAACTGGGCCCGTAGATATTCATTTTCGAGCAGATGCCCTCGTACCTGTACCGGCGCCGCCTCAATTGGGGCGACAGCGGAAAGGGCAGGAATACCGTAGCCGGTAAAGCTAGAAGCATTAGTTAGTGCCGGGGTTTCGTCCTCGACAAGTGCCGCGAGCGAGCGGGCGATAATAGCTTCAAGGAGCTCTTGCACACGCTCATAGATGGCCGAAACTTCGCGGTAAACCCATGCAACGGAGGTGCCGGGCAGGATGTCGTGGAACTGGCACAGCAGCACGTCACGCCACACAGCTTGCAACTGTTTGTGGGGGTATTCCACACCTGCCCGCACGTTTGCCATCGTGGCCCACAGCTCGGCCTCGCGAAGTAGCGATTCGGCGCGGCGATTATTGCGCTTGGTTTCAATCTGAGAAGTGAATGTGCCGCGATGCAACTCAAGGTAGAGCTCGCCCACCCACACGGGCGGATTCTTGTACTCGGCCTGGGCGCGTTCAAAAAACTGCGCGGGTGACTCGATGACGGTACGGGCAGCGCCAGCCAAGTCAGCAAAGCGTTTGATTCGCTCCATCATTTCGCGAGTGGGGCCGCCTCCCCCATCGCCGTAGCCAAACAGTAGCGCCGAGCTGTTGGCGCGCCCCTTGTCCTTATAGTTCGAGGCGGCGTGGGCAAGGTTTTGCCCAGTAACCTCCGAACCGTAGGTGTCTGCGGGCGGGAAGTGCGTGAAAATGCGCGAACCGTCAATCCCCTCCCACATCAGAGTATGGTGCGGGAACGTATCAACTTGGTTCCACGAGATTTTTTGAGTGAGGAAACGGTCAATCCCAGCAAGCCGCGCAATTTGCGGAAGCGCGCCCGAGTAACCAAACGAGTCGGGCAACCAGATCTCTTCGCACGTGGCCCCCAGTTCAGATTCGAAAAAGTCCAGACCTTCGGTTAGCTGGCGGCACATTGCTTCACCGCCGGGCAAAACCGCGTCCGGCTCCACCCACATGCCACCAACCGGAACGATAGCTCCGGCCTCCACCTGCTTCCTCGCCCGCGCAAACAGCTCCGGGTCTTCTTCTTTCAGCCACGCCACGTGCTGCGCGGCAGGAAGGGCGAAAATCAGGCCCGTTCCGTCCTCGATAAGTCGCACCACGTTCGCGATAGTGCGTGTAACCTTGCGCCGCGTTTCACGGATGGGCCAAAGCCAAGCCGAGTCGATGTGCGCGTGGCCCATTGCTGACAGACGATGTGCATTCGCGTAGGCCGGCGTGGCCAGAATCGACTTCAAAACCTCAGATGCGGCGCTCGCCGTGCCCGCTACGTCATCAAGATTTATGAGGTCGAGGGCATCGCTCATCGCCAGCAAGATTTTCCAACCCCACGGGTCGTCTTCTGCAGTAGTTTCTGCCAGTTCCACAAGCACAGATAGGTCCATTGCGAGGCTGTAAACGTCTGCTCGCAGTATCGCGAGGTCTGCACGTGCCAGCCTGTACTGTGGCTCATTCCCACTGGTGAGCTTGTCGCCATCCTCGGTCACGGGGAACAGTGGGAGCGGGAGGATAAATGGGTTTGCGACAGCTTCCACATAGAACACGTGGGACCCCGCGCCGGGCACAGGAATCCAGTTATTGCGCGGGTTGAGGGCTTTTACAATCTGGCCGCTCTCGTTGCGCACAAGCGCCTCGCACTGAAAACCGGCAAACTTATCCAGCCAGCCGAGGTCAAACACAACCTCTAGGCGATCCTCGCCCTCTAACGTGAGGGGCGCAGCGTCAACCTCCAGGCGGAACCACACGGTCTCCCACGGCTTGCCCCACACTGCTCCAACCTCAATCGGTTTATACGAGGCCGCCTTCGCCTGCTCAAACGGGACGGGTTCGCCAACTGCGTCGCCGCAAGCCGGAACCACCCAGTGGCTAACTGACACGTCGGCTACCGCCTCGTACTGGGCGGGGATAATCCTTTCGCGCAGCGTACGGCGGGCGCGATTTAGCAGAATTTCGCGATTGTCGTGCATGGAACCTCCACAACTCGTCGTTGAGCGGCCTTCACCCTACCACTTATGCGCAGGGCTCCCCCTCTGATTCTTTCGCTCTTCTTGGCCAAGCGGCGGCCTTTTACGCGATCGCTTCCTTGATTGCGCGCGCAAACGTGGGCGCAAGCGGAAGCTCGGGTAACAGCAGCATTTGCGCCACGTGATAGGCGTCCGGTTTGCCCGGCCAGGTCACGGTGGATGGCTGATTGTTCTCATCTAGCTCATGCCACCAGCGGCCCGGCTGTTCAATCAGGTAGCGCTCGCAGTACTCCCACCAGGCCTCAGCGCGAGCTTTCAGATCTTCTGCCTTCTTAGCGTCGCCGGCCGCAAACCCTTCGTTTCCTTCAAGGGCGTGCGCCAGCGTCACGGCCGCCCCGATCGCTTCACATACCACCCAGTGCATGCGCTCGCGCGCCACGGGCGTGCCGTTTTGATCAATGGTGTACACGAATCCGGGGGCGCCGTCCGCGTTCCACCCGTCCGCTACTGCGCGGTCAAACAGTTCGAGGGCGCCCTCTAGCATCCAGTGCGGCACTTTTTCTGCGCTACGCGCCAGCTGCGCCCCAGCGTGTACGGCAAGGCGAGCCCACTCAAACCCGTGCCCCGGTGTGAAACCGAACGGACGGAACGGATCCTTGGGCCGATCCCGGTTGTAGTCCGGTAGCACCTTCCAGTTCTCATCGAAATGCTCGGGCACGCGCCATTTGTTCTTCGAGGCTTCCTCAATAACCCAGTTGAGTATGGCCACCGCACGGTTTAGCCACTGTCTCTCATCCGTCGCGTCATATGCGGCCAGGTAGGACTCAACGGTGTGCATGTTCGCGTTAACACCGCGATACTTCTCGCATTCCACGAACTCGCGGTCATAGCTTTCGCGTACCTTCGCCTGGTCGCCCTCCCACCAGAACTCGTCTTGCACCGAGAGCGCTAGATCGAGCAGGTCCGAGGCGCCCTCGATACCCGCAATTTTTGCCGATGAGGCCGCTAACACCACAAACGCGTGCGCGTACGCCATTTTGGTGTCATCAACAATCTGCACGTTGTCCGCGTCATGCCCGATGGCTGAGAACCAGCCTGAATACTGCTGGTCGTAGAAGTATGTGGCCAGTGCTTTCACGCCGTGGGTGGCCAGCACATTTGCTTCGAGGTCGCCCATCATTGATGCCAGTGAGAACACGTGCGTCATGCGGCAGGTGATCCAAAGTTCTACGGGGCGCGAGGAGTCAACGGTGCCGTTTGCATCCAGGTAGCCAAATCCGGTTGGCACCTGGGAGCCTTTTGCGAAATCTATTAGAGCATCAAACTGCGCGGCGCGCGTATCCGAATCGAAAGTCATCTGGCATTACTCCAATCAAAGCAGAGGAATAATATTAGTTAACCCCAACGCTTTCAGGGATGGAGCAGTTTCGAGCTGAATCCACGGCTTCCTCCACGCATGCGGTGAGTGTGCGCAGGCGCGTGGCACCCGGGGCGGAATCCAATGGGCAGTGCCGGCCAACCAGAATCAGGTTTGAGCACTCATCGTCCACGCCCTCGATAACTTTTTCATCGGATGAAAGCAGGCCGATGAGGATGAGGACGTGCGCGCCAAAACTGTCGCGGTATTCTTTGATCGCTTCACTAACGTCTTGGGGGCAGATGTCGGGGCCTTCCGCTGGCGCGGTGACGGGGACGATGCGGGCGGGCACTCCCTCCCATTCGAGGGCCACGCCCACAATATGGGCGCGCAGTTCATGTGCGGCATCGCAGACAATGAGTACGGGGCACGCGTCCGGGAATCCTGCGGAGTGTTCCGGCGCTTGCTTGGCTACCTGATACACGGCATACAGTGTTGCCTGCGTGATTAGCGACCGGGGGGCGATGCCGGGCTTGTCCCCTTTGGGCGGATAGTAGGTGCCTCGCATCGCGGGGCCAATGTACTCGTGCCAGGTATGGAGCAGGCCATCTCGGGAGATCAACACGTCAAGATTGCGCTGGAGGGAGTTGAAGTCGCCTCGGCGCGCGGTGTCAAGGATTGACTCAACCGTAATTGCAGCTTCACTATCGGTGAGTACTTCATCGGAAGATTTGATCGCTTGCGCGGCATCCGAGGGGAACACGCCGGAACGGACTAGGCGAACCATTTGTTCAAGCCGCTTGAGCTCAATCTCGTTATACCTTCTGCGTTTGCCCGGTTCGCGTTTTGGCCCTAGCCCGTAGCGGCGCTCCCACGTACGGATCGTAGACGCGGAAACTCCCAGGCGCTGCGCAACCGTTGCGATGGTTAGCGGCGCGGGATTCATGTGCGCGCTTAGATCAGGGCGGGGCATTGTTCATCTCCAGTTTGGACAATTTCCAGAAAAGTTTAAGGTACATCACCTATTAATATTGTTACGCCCGAAGAAGCGAAGCGCCACCGGAGCCTAACTTCTTAAAAGTTTCGAACAATATGCGGAAGGGGCTTGAACAACTTTTGCATAACTAATAATATAGGTTCTGGTCGCAGACAGAGGCGATATGAAAGGAAGCAGAAGGATGACAGATATCTCCAGGCTTCCCGGTCCCGTAGCGGATCGGTGGGATTGGCAATACCTCGGCGCGTGTCGCGACATGGACACAGAACTTTTCTTCCATCCGGAAGGTGAGCGCGGCTCAACTAGGCGTCGCCGTGCGGAAGCAGCCAAAGCAATTTGCGCCTCTTGTCCCGTACTTGAACAGTGCCGCGAGCACGCCCTGCGCGTACAGGAACCATACGGCGTATGGGGCGGCTTGACCGAAGAAGAACGGCGCGAAATTATTAACCGCAAGAAGCGCTTCCGCGTAGCATAAACGCAGGTAGCTTAAGCATCACAAAAAGCATCCCACGCCAATGGCGTGGGATGCTTTTTCAGAAGAGCTAGTTACTTCTCAACGATCGCGAGGACATCGCGAGCCGAGAGAATCAAGTACTCCTCACCGCGGTACTTAACCTCGGTGCCGCCGTACTTGGAGTAGATAACAACGTCACCTTCGGAAACATCCATCGGAACGCGGTTACCATTGTCATCGACACGGCCCGGACCAACTGCAACAACGGTGCCCTCTTGCGGCTTTTCCTTCGCAGTATCAGGAATAACAAGGCCTGAAGCCGTAGTCTGCTCGGCCTCAACCTGCTGGATCACAATACGATCCTCAAGTGGTTTAATGGAGATCGACATTGGCCAACTCCCTTTCACATTCGTAGTTGAACTGCACGCATTTGCTGCATCCGCCGTCGCGGGTGGTCGGATACGGTAAGCGTTACATATACAAGATTAGATCCTCGATTAGCACTCTTGCAAGCTGAGTGCCAAAAAACTGGATGAAGGAGCCTCGTGAGTGTTTCTCCCGTTGAACTGGTTCTAAGGCCACTCCCCTGGCAGGTTTTGAGTGACCTGCAAGAGATCCCCGAATCTGAGCGAGAAAGCGCCCTCGCAAATTTTGAGCTTGAAGCGGGAGAACGCGCGGCTGTGCTCACGCAGCTGACCTTGCGCAGGCAAGCCGAAGATAAGTTGGGCGAGTTTGCGCGCGCCATGATTTTCACGCGCGACGGCCTTGAACAGGCAACGAGGTTGCAGGTGGCTGCGATGCACGCCGCCCGGTTCAAGGACGCGGGAATCACCACGGTTGCGGACCTAGGGTGCGGTATTGGCGTTGATTCCCTGGCGATGGCCAGCCTGGGCTTGCGCGTGCATTCGTGGGATATTAACCCAGAGGCCGTCGCCTGCACCAAGGTTAATCTGCGCTTTATGCCCGATTGCGAGGCCAACCTGGGGGATGTAACCACCATCGATATTGAGCATTTGATCAGCGAGGGCGTGCAGGCAATCTTTGCTGATCCGGCCCGGCGCACGGGAGCTGCAGCTGGCGGGCGGCGCATCAGCTCCCCCGAGGAGTGGTCCCCCTCCCTCCCTACCGCGCTGTCTTGGCGCGAGCCGCTTCGTAAGGGCGGTTTTGATGCGCTCGGCCTCAAGGTTGCACCCGGTTTGGCATACGAGCACATCCCCTCTGATTTTGAGGC
This sequence comes from Actinomyces sp. S4-C9, assembly GCF_000758775.1. Lineage (NCBI taxonomy): Bacteria > Bacillati > Actinomycetota > Actinomycetes > Actinomycetales > Actinomycetaceae > Actinomyces > Actinomyces sp. S4-C9. The sequence goes on from NZ_JRMU01000002.1 coordinate 43,469, forward strand.
CAACTGGGTTTCCGTGGACGGGCAGCTACTGGAGGCGGGCCTGTGGAGCCCGGCGCTACAAAGCCACGGTCCGGGCCGCTCCGCCACAGTAGTTAGAGGTAGCGAAGCGTTTACTTTCAGGCAGGCTTGCGACCCCTCGGAGCCGGCCAAGCAGTTGGAAAGTGCGGGCCTGGGAAAGTATTTGTGGGAGCCTGACCCCGCGATAATTCGCGCCGGCCTCATCGCCCAATTTGTAGACAACACGGCGCTCGAAGGCCCGATTTCGCCTTCTATTGCCTACCTGACCTCAAACGAGATCGTTGCGGAGAAGGAAGCTAACGCGCTTAGTGGATTCGAAGTGCTGGACGTGACGCAGCTGCGACCGAAAGCCATCTCGAAGGCACTGCGCTCCCTCGAGCCAACCAGCGTGGAGGTCAAGAAGCGCGGTGCGGACATTAACCCCGCGGCCCTCCAAACGGCCTTGAAACGCATTTTGACACCCCGAACTGCGGATCACAACAACCCCATTACCGTTATTGCCACACGGGTTGACGGGCGTCACCAGGCAGTCACCGCGCGCCGCCTCAACCTTTAAACTAGGCTCGTAACAGAGAGCAAGCGACCAACATAGGATAACCATGCATTTCAACGAGTCCGAGCGCGGCCTGATTGGCGTGGAGTGGGAACTCCAAATGATCGATAAGGACACGGGCGACCTCAGACAAAGTGCCGATGCCGTCATGGACATCGTGGAGTCTTTGGGCGACGTGCCAAACATCCACCGCGAAATGCTCCTAAACACCATTGAGATCACGTCAAAACCGCGCCGCCACGCCTCCGAATGTTTGGACGACCTGCTTGAGAACATTGCGATCATCCAGCCGGTGACCACGCCGATGCGCATCGACCTGGCAACCGCGGGCACACACCCCTTTGCGACCCCCGCATACCAGCGCGTTACCGACACGGGCCGCTACAACGACCTCGTGGAAAGAACGCAGTACTGGGGCAGGCAAATGCAGCTGTACGGCGTGCACGTGCACATTGGCATTGAGGATGCCGCCAAGGTTCTGCCCATCCTGAATGCCCTGCTCACGCGGTTTGCGCACCTGCAGGCGCTGTCTTCTTCCTCGCCATACTGGGCGGGCGAAGACACCGGGTACGCGTCTAACCGCGCCATGTACTTCCAGCAGCTACCCACCGCAGGCATTCCGCGCCAGTTTGAGAAGTGGGATGACCTCGAGCGTTACGTTGAGGACGTGACGCGAACCGGCATTATCAGCGACTTCTCTGAAATTCGCTGGGATATTCGCCCCTCGCCAAAGCTGGGAACCATTGAGATTCGCGTTTTTGACGCAGCCACGAACATTCGCGAGGTGGGCGTGCTTGTTGCCCTCACGGCCACGCTGGTTGAGTACTATTCGCGCATGTACGACCGCGGGGAAGAACTGCCCCGTATTCCCGACTGGTATGTAGCGGAAAACAAGTGGAGGGCATCGCGCTACGGCATGGAAGCCAACCTGATCATTGACGAGGCCGGCAACCAGGAAGACGTGATAACCACGATCCGAAACATGCTTCCCGAGCTACTACCCATTGCCGAGGAGATCGGTTGCCGCGACGAGCTTGAGCATATTCACGAGATTATGCGCATAGGAGCGGCCTACCAGCGGCTCAGCATTGCGGCTGCGCGACACAAGGACGGCCCGCGAGCGATGGTTGAACTTATGCAGGCCGAGTTCAAGGCCGGCCACCCGATCGACCCGCTTACCTTCCTGGCCAGCAAACCCAACGAGCTCAAGAAAGAAGCGCGCAGGCAGTAGCGCGGACTCGGCGCTTTAAGCCGCGAACTAAAACTGCAGCTAGCTTACCGTTGTAACGGCGGGATTGACCGCCTCGACCCTAACCGGACCTCGGTTAGCTAACCGAGTTTTGGCGGGCTAACCGAACTTGAGGATGTCCCCGGCTGGCACTGGAGGACCTCGCAGATTGCGCTGAGCGTAGAGAACCGAATCGCGCGTGCCTTGCCCGTTTTTAGAATCGACAAGTTAGCCATCGTGATTCCCGTGGCCTCTGACAGCGCGGTGAGCGTCATCCCTCTTTGCGAAAGCACAGCATCTAACGTCACCTCAACGCGGTGCGGCAATGGTTTAGACGACATAGTCGAGCTCCTCCCGCATGCGCGCCCCCTGCCTAAACGCCGCCCACAGCGCCAGCGCCAACACTCCTGCAAAGAACAGCGCCATGGCAAGCAGCGGCTTCTCCCCCACGACGAGAGTGCCGGACCCAGGGTGCACGGCCTCTTGGAACGCAATCAGGTCCTGCTGCAGGGCAGACCTAGCCGCATCGGAGACAAAACCACAGATAATCCCACCTAGCGCGAGCACTATGCCGGTCACCCCCATAAGCCGCACGGTGCGCCTCTCAAAAGCGTGGCCCCTGCTGATTGCTCGGATAACCGCGGTACCAATAACGAGGCCGGCCGCAATCACTACGGCAACAAGCGCGGCCTCAGCAATAGCAAGCTGAATGCTAGTGGCAGAGACGTAGCTCAGCGGAACCTCCGATTCGCCCTGCAAACAGAAATTCGGCAAGTCGCAGGCGCTAATTGGAGCGCCTCCAAACAAGCGTTTCCCACTTGCCAGTTCAATAACCGTCACCGCCTGACCGGCAATCACCAGTAGCGACAGCACCCACACCAGTGCAACCGCGAACCAGAACGGCACTTTTTCAAGTCGAGACACCACAACCTCCTTATTGTTTATCGATATTATTGTTTAACGATAAATCCAGGTGGCATCAAAGTCAATAGCACCAAAAGAACAGTTACTCACACTAACTGGGCACTGTCGCTACTCAAGTTCATGGCACTACGTCATTAAAACCGCAGAATGTAGGCGTTTACTCGCGGTTCAAACTATCCTTTCTGTGGCTGACATAGACACAAAGGGGAAACATGACCGCCGCGCAAGAGCTCACGCCCACGGAACCGAAGAAGAAGAGCGGCCTGGCCGCCATCAACGAAGACGAGTTTGACGCCCTCACCGTCATTGGAGGCTGGCGCGTTATCGTTGAGGCCGTTACCCCCACGATCATTTTCCTTGTTGGGCTGAACCTCACCGGAGACTACTTGCTCCCCGCGGGCCTGGCTCTTGGTTTCACGTCGATCGCCGCGCTCATACGCCTGATTCAGCGACTCCCCGTGCGCCCTGCCCTCATCGGAGTGCTCAGCATGACCGCCTCGGTATTTGTGGCGTGGAAAACCGGACAAGCCGTCAACGTGTTTGCCATCTCCATCTTGAAGAACACGTTCTACGGCTCACTCCTGCTGATCTCCATCCTGGTGCGCTGGCCGCTACTCGGCGTCATGCTCGGAGCAGTGCGCGGAGAGAAAACCCGTTGGCGTAAAGGTGAAGAGTGGAAGCTCACCCGCCTGCGCTACTACCAGATCACGTGGATATGGTTCTTCGTGTTCGTTGCCCGCCTCAGCGTTCAAATCCCGCTCTACTTCACCGATAACGTGCAGTGGCTGGCACTCATGAAGCTGTCTTTGGGAATGCCCGCGGACGTCGTAGCCGCGTACTTTTCTTGGAGGCTTTTGCGTACGCTACGCCATCGCCATCTCGTCTAGCGACATCTGCGAATCCGGCGAGAACTGCAAGGTTGAGGGCTCCACGCCGTTTCGCACCAGCTGCGAACCCATTGCCGCGATCTGCGCCCCATTGTCCGTGCAGAAACGGATCGGCGGAATTCGAACCTCGACGCCAGCCGCATTTGCACGCTCAGTCAAAAGTTCACGCAAGCGCGAATTCGCGGAAAACCCGCCTCCAACCACAATCGTCTTCACATCGTGGTCAAGCGCTGCCTGAACAGCCTTAGCCGTCAGCGAATCATTCACGGCCTCACTAAAACCAGCGCAAATATCAGCCTTGCTGATCGACTCACCGCGAAGTTCCTTGGCCTTCACGTAGCGCGAAACCGCGGTCTTCAAACCCGAGAAAGAGAAGTCGTAGCGGTAGCGTTCCTTGTCGCGCCCACCCGAAAGGCCGCGCGGGAACTTAATCGCTTCCTTATCGCCCTGCTGGGCCAACCTATCCACGTGCGGGCCACCCGGATACGGCAGTCCCAGCAGGCGGCCAACCTTGTCGAATGCCTCGCCGGCCGCATCATCGAGCGTGCCGCCCAGCTCGCGCACATCGGTTGCAATGTTGTTTACGAGCAAGAGGTTAGAGTGCCCGCCCGACACAACCAGCCCAATGAACTTATCTGGAAGCGGCCCGTGCACCAGCTCATCAACAGCCAAATGCCCCAGCACGTGATTCACCCCGTACACTGGCACGCCCAAGGAGGTGGCCAGAGCCTTACCAGCGCAAATCCCAACCGTTAGAGACCCCACCAGCCCGGGCCCTGCCGCAACAGCCACAGCGTCCACGTCTGAAAGTTGAACTCCGGCCTCGTCTAATGCGGCTTCAAGAGTGGGTAAGAAAGACTCCAGGTGTGCGCGCGAGGCTATCTCGGGAATAATGCCGCCGTAACGTGCGTACTCGTCCATCGACGTGGCTGTACGATCAGCCAACAGCTGCCCGCCGCGAACCAGCGCCACGCCAGTTTCGTCACACGTCGACTCAATACCTAAGACCAAAGCATCTTTCATTTCCATCACCCCAAGCATTCTAAACCCTGAGCGGCACAATCCCACACCAAAGCCTATTGCCTGCCCGCTCCGTTAGTGTGAGACGATAAAAGTATGAAGAGATTAGTATTCCTCGACCTTGATGGAACCGTTGTTACCCAGCATCAAACCGTCCCCGATTCTGCGCGCGAAGCGCTTCAGAAGGTGCACGATAACGGGCACACCCTGTGGATTTGCACGGGCAGGTCAGCACCCGAGATCTATCCGTGGCTGTGGGATCTAGGCTTTCAAGGATTCATTGGCGCAAACGGCGCTCACGCCCGCTTGGACGGGAAAGACCTTTTCGATCACCGGCTTTCTAAAGAGTTCATAGAGGAGGCGGAAGCTTACTTCCGCGAACACGGCATCGTGAGCCTGTGGCAAACCCCGGATGGTCTCTACCCTGCTGAAGGGTTTATGGAAATGTTCTTCCAGGCCACTCCCGAAGCGGTTGAGCGGTGGGGCGCCTACATTGACCAGGTCACCCCGTACGTCCAGAAAGGACTTCCAGCGGGCTCATCTAAAGGGATGATTACCATTCCCTCAACCTCGAACCTAACGATCGAAGACGTTAACAAACACCTTGGCCCGCAGATCCTCATCATTCCCGCTTCGGTTGATACCGGCGTGGCAAATACGGGAGAGGTGATGCTATCTGCGTACAACAAGGGCACAGGACTTAAAGAGGTGGCCGAAGTGCTTGGCTTCCCCATTGAGCAAACCGTAGCTGTTGGAGATGAACTGAATGACCTGCAGATGGTTTCCACCGCCGGCATGGGCATCGCCATGGGCAACGCCGTTCCAGAAGTGAAAAAGGTAGCGGATTTTGTCTCTACCCACATCGAAGAGGATGGCCTCGCAAACGCCCTCAAACACGCAGGCCTGTACTAACCGCTGCACTACAGCAACAAAAAGGTGGCTTCGAGATAATTCTCGAAGCCACCTTTTACTTGGCCAATACGGCTTGGGTTACACGCCCTTCAGGACGGCCTTTCCAAGCTGGCGGTTCAGCGTAGAAATAACATCCAGCGGGATCTGCTTCGGGCAGACAGCCGCGCACTCACCAATGTTCGTGCACGTGCCAAAGCCTTCCGCATCATGCTGGTTCAGCATGTTCTTCACGCGCATAAGGTTCTCCGGCTGGCCCTGCGGAAGCAGGTTCAGGTGCGTGACCTTAGCCGAGGTGAACAGCATTGCCGAAGCGTTCGGGCAGGCAGCCACGCAAGCACCACAACCGATGCAAGCGGCGGCCTCGAACGCGCGGTCGGCGTTCTGCTTTGGAACCGGCGTAGCGTGAGCGTCCGGAGCCGCACCCGTGTTCACGGAAATGTAGCCACCGGCCTGAATAATGCGGTCCAGAGCCGAGCGGTCAACAACCAGGTCCTGAATAATCGGGAATGCGGTTGCTCGCCACGGCTCGATGGTGATCGTGTCACCATCGTTGAACGAACGCATGTGGAGCTGGCAGGTGGTGGTGACCTCCGGGCCGTGTGCAACGCCGTTGATTACAACGCCACACTGGCCACAGATGCCCTCACGGCAGTCCGAGTCGAATGCGATCGGCTCTTCGCCAGCCTCGAATAGTTCCTCGTTGAGGATGTCCAGCATTTCCAGGAACGACGAGTCTTCCGACACGTTGTGTACCTGGTATTCGTGCATCGCGCCAGCATCTTCGGGATTGGCCTGGCGCCAAATCTTAAGGGTGATGTTCACTTGTAACTCCGCTGCTTAAGCTCGATGTTGTTGTAAATCAGGTCTTCCTTGTGCAGGGTCGGAACGCCGTCGGCGCCAAACTCCCAGGCAGCCACGTAGGTGAACTTGTCGTCATGACGAAGTGCTTCACCTTCAGGCGTCTGGTGCTCTGCACGGAAGTGGCCACCACAGGACTCCTCGCGGTGCAATGCGTCAATACACATCAGTTCACCCAGCTCGAGGAAGTCGGCAACGCGGCCGGCCTTTTCCAAAGACTGGTTCATCTCGCCCTTGGTCTTACCCGGAATGCGCACGTTGTTGTAGAACTCTTCGCGAAGCTCGCGAATCATTCCAATAGCCTTCTTAAGGCCTTCCTCGTTACGCTCCATACCGCAGTACTCCCACATGATGTGGCCGAGTTCCTTGTGGAACGAGTCAACGGAACGGTTACCGTCGATCGACATGAGCTTGTCGATACGAGCCTGCGTGGAATCCAACGCCTCCTGAACGGCAGGCGAGTTCTCGTCAAGCTTGTCGAAGCCGAACGCACCAGCGAGGTAGTCGTTAATCGTGTTCGGAAGAACGAAGTAGCCATCGGACAGGCCCTGCATGAGCGCGGAAGCACCCAGGCGGTTAGCACCGTGATCCGAGAAGTTAGCCTCGCCAGCTACGAACAGGCCCGGCAGGTTGGACTGCAGGTCGTAGTCAACCCACAGGCCGCCCATCGTGTAGTGAACAGCCGGGTAGATACGCATTGGAACTTCGTACGGGTTGTCGCCAGTGATGCGCTCGTACATGTCGAACAGGTTGCCGTACTTAGCGGAAACCGCGTCCTTGCCCATGCGCTCAATAGCTTCTGCGAAGTCTAGGTAAACGCCGCGTGCAACGCCGTTGATCTCCGGGCCCACGCCGCGGCCATCGTCACACATGTTCTTCGCCTGACGCGAAGCAATATCACGCGGAACGAGGTTACCGAACGACGGGTAGATGCGCTCCAAGTAGTAGTCGCGATCCTCTTCCGGAATATCGCGCGGATCCTTCTTGCAGTCCTCAGCCTTCTTCGGAACCCAAATGCGACCGTCGTTACGCAGCGACTCTGACATTAGCGTCAGCTTTGACTGCTGGTCACCGTGCTGCGGGATGCAGGTTGGGTGAATCTGCGTGTAGCAGGGGTTACCAAAGTAGGCGCCCTTGCGGTGTGCACGCCAAACAGCCGTACCGTTACAGCCCATCGCGTTGGTGGACAGGAAGAATACGTTGCCGTAGCCGCCCGTTGCCAAAACAACAGCGTCCGCCGTGTAGGTCTCCAGCTCACCCGTTGCCATGTTGCGGGCAACGATACCGCGAGCGCGGCCGTCCGAAACAATGAGCTCAACCATCTCGTGGCGGCGGTGCTCCACCACCGTGCCCGCTTCAACCTGACGTTCAAGCGCCTGGTAGGCGCCAATCAAGAGCTGCTGGCCTGTCTGGCCACGAGCGTAGAAGGTACGCGATACCTGCACGCCACCGAACGAGCGGTTATCTAGCAGGCCGCCGTACTCACGAGCGAATGGAACGCCCTGGGCAACACACTGGTCGATGATGTTTGCCGAAACTTCAGCGAGACGGTAAACGTTGGTCTCGCGAGCACGGTAGTCGCCGCCCTTGACGGTGTCGTAGAACAGGCGGAATACCGAGTCGTTGTCGTTGCGGTAGTTCTTCGCAGCGTTGATACCACCCTGCGCAGCAATGGAGTGTGCACGGCGGGCGGAATCCTGGTAGAAGAATGCGTCAACGTGGTAGCCCATTTCGCCAAGCGAAGCAGCTGCAGCGCCACCTGCAAGACCGGTACCTACGATGATCACCTTGAGCTTGCGTCGGTTAGCCGGGTTCACGAGTTTTGCGTTGAACTTACGGGTTTCCCAACACTGCGCTAGGGGCACATCCAAGGGTGCCTTGGTGTCCGCGATTTTCTCGCCTTCGCGGTAGAGGCCGTGGATAAGCTGATCAGTCATTTCACGTTCCTCAAGAAATAAAGCCGAATGCGATAGCGACCGGCGGCAGCATGAACATCACGAACACGATTGCAGCAACAATGCCACCGATTACAACGGTGACGTGCTGAGTGTTACGACGGAGCCAGCCCATGGACTGTAGAGCCGACCAAATGCCGTGACCGATGTGCATTGCAAGGGTTCCAACAAAAACGGCGTACAGGACAACGAGGGCCGGGTTAGAGAAGGCTCCAACCATCCTCATGTACGGGGACATCTCGCTTGCTTCGAAGCCAGCGGGAATCGTTGCCGTGGTGAAGTGGAGAATATGGAACACAATCATGAACAGCAAGATCACTGCGGATACGCGCATGGTGCGCGCAGCGTAGGAGTCTGCAACGTTCTTCTTAACCGAGTAGCGGTCGGCGCGTGCCTTCTTGGAAACATACCAGGTGTGGAACGCGGCGAGGATGTGCACGAGTGCGAACAGAATCATCGCCGTGCGGAATATAACGATCAGTCCACCTTCAGGCAGTAGCGGATAGAAGGCGTCACCCTTCAACCAGTGAGCGTAGTGATCGTACGCCTCCTGGCCGAGGAACATCTTCAAGTTTCCGTACGCGTGGACGATAACGAACATGACGAAGAAGAGGCCGGAAATTGCCATTAGTTGCTTCACGAACACGTTCGTGTTCCAGGCGCGGCGCTTCCTCGTTTCGAGATTTTTATTGGCCATGTATTCAAGGGTACATACGTGAAACGCAGCTCATGTCGTATACGATCGTCACGCCGGTGCAGGACCCTCGCACATATTCCTACTTTTGGGCTATATGGCGCGAATTAGCGGGCTTTGTTCTGCCACCCCGACCGAGAGGTTTGAGGCCACTTTGCGCCTTGTTAACGTCATAAAAATATGTCTATTAGGCAACACTTGGGTTTCATAATGACCGATCGTCATCAAACCTGTCGCCACCAACTGGTTTTTACGCATTACGAGATTGCAATTGGGGCAGTGTTCACCTGCCCACCTATAGGCCCAGCTCCATCACGACGGCTTCTTCGCTGGGTGCGCGATAGTAGCGCGGAATCCTTGCGATCTGCTTGAAACCGCGCAATCCGTATAACCCGATCGCGCTGGCATTAGATGCGCGGACCTCCAGCATCACACCACTAACCCGGCGCTGTGAGCGCTCTATGCCCGCCACGGATTGGCTGACATCCTCGCTCGACGTATCGCTAGCACTGGCAGGATCTGCCATCGCGCGATCACCCTCCAAAGGCATCAGGTAGTGCACCTGGCTCGGCGTGAAAAACCGGGCGCTTCTAAGCACCTGCAACAGGTGATCGAGTAATGCGCCTGCTATCCCCCGGCCCCGGTATTCTGGTAGCACGCCTATGGTCAGCACATCGGCCACCTCGTTTATGGAAGCCCCCGCGGCGGCAATCAGCACGTCGCGGGCAAACATTCCAAAGTGGATGCGATTTGGGCTAGAGAGCTCCGCGATCCAGCTGGCGCGGCTCCACTGGTCGGCTTTTGGAAAAACCTGCTGTTCAAAGTGCAGCACCTGTTCTAAGTTCGCCGCGGTTAAAACCACCGGGGCGGGATCCAGGCTCACTTCTTTTCGCCGTGAATATCCGGGCGGCGCAGATACTGCGGATCTACCGGAAAGTCCTCCACCCCATTTTCAAGGCGAGCGCGCACAATCCGCGCAGCCACAGCCACGTCAAAACCTTGAGCGTCGCGAGTGCTCGGCAAAGCGTCGGAGTAAATCTGGCAGGCCGGGCCCGCGAACTCAACGCCGCTACCTTGGAACTTATTGGCCACAAAATCTGCGGTGTTTACGGCAGGGCCTTCAAGTATCTCAACGTCGTTTGGGCCAGCTGCGCGCACGTGCGCCCAATACACCTCGTGACGGCGAGCATCGGTCACCACCACAATCTCGGCGCCTGCGGGCATGTCATCTAGGTAAGAGCGAGCCAAAACCTCGAGCGAACCAATCCCGCGCACGGGGATCCCAGCCACGCGGCCAATTACTCGAGCGGTTACGAGGCCCGCGCGAAGCCCCGTGAATGGAGCCGGCCCGGTACCGACGATCACCTGATCCAGGTCCGACTCTTTTGCTGTCTTGCCAAGCCCCGCCTCACTGATCGAAAGCGAGATAAGTTCGGCAAGGCGCTCAGCGTGAGCGCGAGAGTTGGGCTCCGTACTTACCGTTGTCCCGGCCTCGGTTACAACCGCAACTACCGCGCCGCCGGAGGTATCAATGCACAGGTCTTTCATGCGTATGCTCCCTCAACTGCCTCGCGAAGCGTTTCTTCAAGCGCGTCCTCACCGGTCCAACGCGGACCAACCGGGTTGAAAGTGACCTCACGAATGTTGGAATCAGCGTGCTCCAAGTTTTCACTCAACTCGTCCACGGCGACCGGATTCTTAAAAGTCACTTCAAGGCGGTTCGGGGAAAGCGACTCGGTTTTACCTTCGCCCCACTCAACCACAAGAACGGACTCCTCCAGCGCGGTGTCCAGATCCAAAGTTTCTAGATCGTCAAGATCCTTAATGCGATACGCGTCCACGTGCACCAAATCCGGATCGCCCTTATGCACGCGCGCAATGATGAACGTGGGGGAAGCAACGCGGCCCTTCACGCCCATAGCGCGGCCAAGCCCCTGCGTGAACGTGGTCTTACCCGTCCCCAAATCGCCGGTGAGCATAATCATGTCGCCCCCGCACACAAACCGGGCAAGAGCGGCCCCCAAGCTACGCGTATCATCCGCGCTTCTTGCAGTAATCGTAAACATGGTCTTCCTTTACGTATCAGCGCCGCTCTAAGAGTACGCTCTTGGCACGCGCGCACCCAACCGAGTAATGATCTCGTAGTTGATAGTGCCGCACGCCTGCGCCCAATCATCCGCAAGCGGACACCCGGGCGTGGTTTTTGAGTTGGGATTGCCAAACAGCACCACGGTGTCGCCGGCCCGGGCGGGCGGCTCGTTTTCCTCCGCGGGCCCAAGGTCGATCACAAACTGGTCCATGCACACGCGCCCAACTACGTGCGTGTCGATCCTCCCCGCCTGCGTATAGACGCTGACCGGGCCTTTGCCCGCAGCATGGCGCGGGATACCGTCCCCATATCCAAGAGGAACCAGGCCGAGCCAGCGATCCGTGGGAGCAACCCACTGTCCTCCATATGACACGGTTTGACCCCGCGGGACGCGCTTGACCTGCACCAGGTCAGCCTTCAACGTCATCACCGGTTGCAACCCCAAGTCCAGCGAGGGCGTATTCTGCGGGTCTGGCGAAAGTCCGTACAACCCAATGCCGTCTCGCACCATGTCGAAATGAGCGTCCTCATGCCAGATCTGGCCCGACGTTGCCGCAAGGTGGCGCTCAAAACCGGCCAGGCCAGCCTCTAAAGCCGCCTGCACTGCCTCGTTAAAAATCTTGATTTGAAGGTCGGTGGCCCGCTTGCCTTCCGCACCGGCTTCGTCCGCGCGCGCCAAATGCGACCACACGCCCACGATCTTCGCGTGTTTTGCCCTGCTTGCCGCGAGCGCGAGGGTGGGGAACTCGGTTGGGACCGCTCCTCCGCGCCCCATCCCCGTGTCCACCTTCAGATGAATACGAGCTGGCAAACCTTGACTCTCTATCAGGTGAAGCTGGTCCAGGTTAGACACGGACAGTTCAATGCCAGCTTCAATCGCTTGGCGAATGGCAGCTTCGTCAGACACTGGCAGGATCCAACTGAAAATACTGACCCCATCAATGCCTTCTTGTTTGAGGAAACTACTGAGATCAAGAGCCTCGGCAAGCTGGGCGATACCCAAAATGTCGTAGCCTGCTCGGGCAAGCGCGCGGGAAACCTCGTGGCTACCGTGTCCGTAGGCGTCAGCTTTCACAATCCCCAGGTGGCGAGCCTTCGGAGCGAAACAGCGCATGCGCGCGGCATTTGCCACAAGCGCGGCAACATCGACCTCGACAACCGCCGGATAGTGCGCTAACTGTTCACTCACTGTCATTCTCCTCGAGACTATGACACCACTGGGACGCTACTTGCGGGCGGCATCCGTTTTGCTGGCGAACACCACAAAACGCTGCCCCGCATAGTTCAACGCCACAAACAAAATCATACCGAGACCCATGGACAAGTTATCCGCAACCTTCACCGAAAGCTCCGAAGTAAGCGCATAAACCAGGGGCTTAGCCAACCCGTAGGCAAGCAGGTAGCACGCCGCAATATTCACGATGAACAGCCACACTTGACGCAGCGAACGCTCCTTGTTTTGGAACGTGAAGTACTTATTCAGCACGAAGCTCACAATCGAACCAATAATGTAGTTCAACGCTGAGGACACCCAGTAGCCAAAACCCAGCCAGTTATACGCCAAGAACATGACGGTTGTGCCCACAATCGTGTTCACAATGCCCACCAAGATGAACTTCCACGTAGTTGCGTCAATCAACTTGCGGCGAGCTTGGCCCGGCGCAGAGGGCTTTGCAGGTGCCGCCGGGTGGGCCGAGGATCCGTCCGGCGTCGAGGGGCCCGGCGTGGGCGGCTCGATTGGGTTTGGGGTTCCTGGGTTTTCAGTCACATAGCCTCCCGGGCAGAATTCTTGTGCGAGCGCAGGGCCTGCTCAAAAGCGTCAGGCAGTTTGCGCGCAATATCAGAAGCCGCTATCGGGCGGCCACCTTCCAAACCATAACCCGGACGCAGAGCAACCCCGCTGGCCTGCCCATCCGCGTCCTCGAATCCAGCCGCACGCCGCGCCGCCACCCCGTGCAACCAAACAGCGGCCGCCACCGCGCGGGTTAGCCCTTCCCAATCGAGGCGGCCCGCTTCCTCCTCGACGCGCGCCTGCACGCCGGCAAGAACACCCGCAATCGCACCGGTGAGGGCGTCGCCTGAGCCGGCCGTGCCCGCCCATGCCGGAGCCTGCGCCTGCACAAACACGTGGCCGCGCGGGCTCACAATCAGCGTGGCAGCACCCTTCAACGCAATTACCGCGCCAGATAGCCCAGCCAGGCGCATAGCGGCCTTGATTGGGGCTTCCTCCACTCGTTCGCGCGTCCATTCAGATTCATCCAGGATTGACAGCGCCGCTGCGGCCTCCCCCGCGTGCGGTGTCCACACCATCTGTTGCGCTGCCGCGTGACCAGAGTGCACCAGCTGCGCTGCCACCGAAATCGCGCCCGCATCAACTACCAGGGGAACTTCCGCCTCAAGAATCTGTGTAGCGATCCGGCTGCGATCTTCCAAGTTCTGCGGGTCCATACCGCACCCAACTGCCACTGCTTGCGCGCGTCCACCCACTGTTACAACCTCGGGAGCGGCAGCCAGCACCAGAGTGCGCGTAGCTTCATCAGCGACGAGGCGGATCATGCCGGTACCAACTCCGCGTGCTCCCAAGGTAGCCAAGACCGCCGCGCCCGGATACTTCTGCGAGCCCACCACCAGGCGCACCACGCCGCGTGAATACTTGTGATCCGTAGCGGATGGGAGTGCAACAACCTCACGCACGTCAACGCCTTCAAGTACGCGGGCAAAATGAGGCCCCAAATCGAGCCCCAAATCCACTAGGCGAACCTCGCGCTGGTAGTAGCACGCGGGAGGGAACACCGCCGACGGCTTCAACGCTCCCATCGTCACCACGATGTCAGCACGCAGCGCATCTGCCGGAACCGTACCGTCCGGTGTTGCTAGTCCCGACGGCACGTCAACCGCCACCACCTTGCGGCCAGGCAACTGGCCCCGCACCTCTTCTAACGCGGCAACAATTGACGCCAGCGGTTCCTTCAGCGCGCCTTCGGTACCCGTGCCCACAAGGCCATCGATCCATACAGTTGCGGAGGCAAGCAACGGCAACACGTCAGCGCAGGTCTTAGCAGGCTGGCAGATTTCCACCCCAGCCGCGCGCGCGGCAGTCAAAGCACGCTCGTGTGGATGATCACTCAGCACGACGGCCTTAACGGGAACGCCCTCACCGCACAAGAATGCGGCCGCGTACAGCGCGTCTCCCCCATTGTCGCCGCCACCAACAAGCGCAGCTACCTCACCGGCCTGGTACACCTCTTGCACCGCGTCGGCAACGCCTCGCGCCGCTACCTTCATCAACTCATCTAGGCCCGCAGCCTTCACAGCTGCGGCCTCCCTGGCGCGGATCATTGACACGCTAAAAACTCGCTGCATTTGCCCTCCTCAACTACACAACTTTACGTCCTAAAACAGGGCGCCATCATCCGAGGCGAAAAAACGCGAAAAATCAGGCAAAATAGTTGCGTGCATTTCAACCCGCCTGCCCGGCTCTACGCAGAGCAATCACCCTTCCAACGTTTCACGCGCGAAGCCTGGAGCGACCTTGCAGATTCAACGCCACTACCTTTAACCGTGGAGGATGTTGAGCGGATCTCCAGCCTTGGCGACCCAATGGATCTTGCGGAAGTGGATGCCATTTACCGCCCTATTTCCGCGCTTTTGCAAATGTATGTGAACTCGGCGCGCAGGCTGTCACACGACCGACACTACTTTTTGCGCGAACCCCACCGCCCGCCGGTCCCGTTTATTATTGGCGTGGCCGGATCGGTAGCGGTTGGTAAGTCTTCAACCGCACGCCTGTTGCGGGAACTGTTGCGCCGGTGGCCAAACACTCCCCGCGTGCAACTGATTGCAACGGATGGATTTTTGCTGCCCAATGCCGTGTTGAAAGAGCGCGGCATAATGGCAAAGAAGGGCTTCCCAGAGTCCTACGACCGCGCGGCTCTGATGAAGTTCATGGCCGACGTGAAGTCTGGCCAGTCTGGCGTGACCGCCCCCGTTTACTCGCACCTCACTTACGATATTGTTCCCGGCGAGCGTGAAGTGGTGAACCAGCCGGACATCCTCATCGTTGAGGGCCTGAACGTTCTCCAGGCAGCAAGAACCGCAAAAGACCAGACGGGCGCTGTAGCGGTTTCGGACTACTTTGATTTTTCGATTTACGTGGACGCAGACCAAGACCACATTGAGTCTTGGTACATCAACCGTTTCTTGAAGCTACGTTCAACTGCGTTTAGTGACAAGAACTCGTATTTCCGCGCCTACGCGAATCTGACGGACGAGGAGGCCGTGGCGCGCGCCCACGAAATTTGGAACACCATTAACTTGCCTAACCTAACGGACAACATTCTGCCCACCCGCGAGCGCGCTACCCTCGTTATTCATAAGGGAGCAGACCACCGGGTTAGGGAACTGCGGTTACGCAAAATCTGAAACTAGGTTTAGAAGAAAACACCTATGGCACACCAGCACTCACATATTTCTCGCACTGCTGAAGCTTCAACAACTTCGCCAAAGGCGCGTTTGGTAATCATTGTTCTACTCGCATTCATTACGGCTCTGACCGCTGTTGGCGCGTACGTGCTACGGCCTGACTGGGAGGGACTTGATCATGTTCAGGCCCTCACGGGTTATCAAACCGCGCCCGGCGTTTCACGGGAGCAGGCCAAAATTCTTGAAGTGGAGCACCAGTGCGAGAGCGCTGCTCTGGCGGCGAGCGGAGCGCATTCTTGTGTGACGCTTACCGTCCGACTGACCACGGGTGAGGATGCGGGGAAAGAAGCCATGATGGAATCGCCCGGCCCTGCCGCCGCCTCGCACCTGTCTGTAGGAGACGTGATTCAGGTAATCAGTTCACCCGGCCCAAATGGCTCTGCGGTTTACAGTTTCACGGGGATTGAGCGCAATCTGCCCATCCTTCTTTTCGCGCTACTGTTCGTTTTTGTTGTGCTGGCCGTGGCGAGGGCGAAGGGAGCTATGGCGCTGGTAGGGCTTGCGTTTGCCGTGCTGGTGCTCGTTCGATTCATGTTGCCGTCGCTGGCGTCGGGAAGACCCGGGATTCTCGTGGGCGTGGTTGGTTCAACTGCGATCATGCTGGTTGTGATTCATGTTGCGCACGGTTTTTCGATGCGAACTGCCTCCGCAATGTTGGGCACCTTTGCGGGCCTGTTGTTGGCTGCTTTTCTTGGCACCGTTGCAACGAGGTTCGGGCACCTGTCCGGTTTTGTTGACGAGACTGCGTTTAACCTGTCCTCAAGCCTGCCGGGCCTGGATATGAGCCAGCTTTTGGTTGCGGCCATTATTTTGAGCGGACTGGGCGTGTTGAACGATGTGACGATCACGCAGTCTTCTGCAGTTTGGGAGCTTCGCATAGCCTCCCCCACTTACACGAAGCGCGAGATCTACTCGAGCGCTATGCGCATTGGGCGCGACCATATTGCCTCCACGATCTACACGATAGTGTTTGCCTACACTGGCGCCGCATTGTCTTCCGTCATGCTGATTGCACTGTTTTATGACCAGTCTTTATCGGACCTGTTCGCGGTAGAGAGCCTAGCGGCCGAGGCCCTGCAAATCTTCGCGTCCGGTAGCGCCCTCATTTTGAGCGTGCCCATCACAACCGCGATCGCAGTCGCAGCCGTACGCGGACCGCAAGTGCCCGCAGACACGCAAACGCCGGGAGCACAACAAGCGCTCCCGGCGTAAGGTAAACGTCAGTAGTTCTAGAGCGACAAGCGTTCCTTCACCACGTCGGCGATTAGGCCGGCCTCGTGATCAGCCTGCTCCTGGGTTGCTGCCTCAACCATGACGCGCACCAAAGGCTCCGTGCCCGACGGACGCAGCACCACACGACCGGTCTCGCCCAGTCGCTCCTCAGCCTCACGCACCGCAGCCACAACTGCCTCGTCATCCGTGCGCTTCTTATCCACGCCACCCACATTGATCAAAATCTGCGGCAAACGCTTCACAAAATCCGTAGCCTCCGCCAGCGAACGATCCGTCTCCTTCAACATGCGTGCGATCAACAACGACGTCAACACACCATCACCCGTGGTTGCATGGTGCGAGGCGATCACGTGGCCGGACTGCTCGCCACCAAGCGTGTACCCCTTCGCTCGCATCTCCTCCAACACGTAGCGGTCACCCACAGCCGTCTGAACCGTCTTAATGCCCTGCTCCTTCATCGCGAGCACCAGGCCCAGATTCGACATCACCGTGATCACCAGCGTGTCATCAAACAACTTTCCACGCCTACGCAGATCCAACGCCAACGCGCCCATGATCTTGTCACCATCAACCAGGTTGCCCTCAGCATCAACTGCCAAACAACGATCCGCGTCACCGTCATACGCCACACCAAAATCAGCCTTCGACGCCACGGTGAACGCCTGCAACTGCTCCGGATGAGTAGAACCGCAATCATGGTTGATATTCCTGCCATCAGGCGACGCGTTAATCACCACAACGTCAGCCCCGGCCTCGCGAAGCGCCTCCGGACCAAACCAAGATGCCGAACCGTTAGCCGCATCAACCGCGATGCGCATACCCCTGAGCGACGTACCAACCGCACCTACAAGATGCTCAATATACGAAGACGAGGCGCGCGAATCATCAAACTCGATCTCGCCAACCGCTTCGCCCACCGGGCGCTCCCACGGTTCGCCAATCAATCGCTCGATCGTGTCCTCAACGCGGTCCTCCAACTTAAAACCGCCGTGGGCAAAAAACTTAATACCATTATCCGGCATCGGATTATGCGACGCAGAAATCATCGCACCCAGCTCAACGTTCTCCGTAGCCGTCAAATGCGCCACCATCGGAGTAGTAGCCACGCCAATACGCGTCACATCCATACCAGCCGCCGCCAAACCAGCAGCCAGCGCATGATCCAAGAACTCGCCCGACAAGCGCGTGTCGCGGCCAATAATTGCGCGAGGACGCGACCCCGAACCATTAGAAGAACGCGCCACATACCTAGCGGCAGCCTCCCCCAGTTCCAACGCCAAATGCGTGGTTATATCCCGATTTGCAAGCCCACGCACACCATCAGTACCAAACATCCGAGGCATAACATTCCTCCAATCGCGGGCTACATGCGCCCTCTAACAAACAAGAAAAACGATACTCCTAAAAAACTTTTACCCCACAATCATATGAGCAAAACACAAAAAAGAGGCCCGCACCACGTGGTACGGGCCTCCAAAACGCAATCAGCCAAACATTAACGCTTGGAGTACTGCGGAGCCTTACGTGCCTTCTTAAGACCAGCCTTCTTGCGCTCCGTGACACGAGCGTCACGAGTCAAGAAACCAGCCTTCTTCAAAGCCGGGCGGTTAGCCTCACGGTCAATCTCGTTCAGCGCGCGGGCAATGCCAAGACGCAAAGCGCCAGCCTGGCCAGACGTACCGCCGCCATTAATGCGAGCAATCACGTCAAAACGACCCTCAAGGTCAAGAAGTACAAAAGGTGAGCGAACCAGCTGCTGATGCAACTTGTTCGGGAAGTAGTCGTCCAACGAACGACCATTGACCTTCCACTCGCCAGTGCCCGGAACTAGGCGCACACGCGCAACGGAGCGCTTGCGACGGCCCAGGCCAACACCCGGAGCGGTAATCGACTGGCCAGCGCCAGTCTTCTCGGTCTCAGTTTCAGTAGTGTACGAGCTGGGGGCGTTCTCCTCTTCCAGCACGTCGATATCGGTGGTCTCAGCCACAGTTCTCCTCAGTTTTACTTACTGGCGTCCACAGCGCTGGGCGCTTACTGGGCGACCTGGGTGATCTCGTAGGGAATCGGATTTTGAGCCGCATGAGGGTGCTCCGGACCTGCGTAGACACGGAGCTTCTTCATCTGAGCTCGACCGAGCTTGTTATGCGGGATCATACCGCGAATAGCCTTCTCAACAGCACGCTCAGGGTACTTAGCAAGAAGTTCACGGTAAGAAAACTTCTTCAAACCACCCGGGAAACCGGAGTGGCGGTAAGCGAACTTCTGATCCAGCTTGTTACCAGTAACGGCGATCTTGTCAGCGTTAATAATGATGACGAAATCACCCTGATCAAGGTTCGGCGTGAAAGTAGGCTTATGCTTCCCACGAAGTAGCCTGGCAGCCGCAGCTGCCACACGGCCGAGGACGAGGTCAGTGGCGTCGATAACGTACCACTTCTTGACGTCGTCTCCGGGCTTAGGAATATAGGTGCGCACGGGCGTGGCCTTCTTCTTCTAATTCGGGAGCGCCGCAATATTCAATGACGAATAATTGCAACCGCTCACATTCAGGTATTGCTCGCGTCATTGCGTCTGGGCGTTAGACCAGTGAGTGGGAAGTTCTGATCCGCGCACACTAGACGCACAACGTCTTACAGCTTAACGACCTTGCGGATCAGCGTCAAAGGAACAGCGCCCATTAGTGGCGTATTACTCATAAAACGCGCTGGCGTCGACCTATTAGCAGTCAAGCGACCTCAACCTGCGCGTTCGTTTCTGCTGGTCCGCCCATTCGTCCTTACCAGGATACTCCACCGCAACCAACGTCAGGCCATGCGCGGGCGCGATCGGCACCGAATGAGATCTGCTGGACTGTTCCACCAGCTGCCTAACCCACCCGCGCGGACGCCGCCCGCGTCCTACCTCTACAAGTGCTCCCACCACGGACCTCACCATAGAATGACAAAAAGCATCCGCCGACAAGCGCACTTCAATTCCCGTCGAGGAGCGCTCCACCCTCACCTCTTCCAAGGTGCGGATAGTGGTAGCCCCCTCCCGAGGCTTACAAAATGACAAGAAATCGTGCTCCCCTAGCAGGCAGGTTGCTTCCGCCTGCATGGCGCTCACGTCCAACTGCGAGCCAGTCCACCACATCGTGGCAGCGGTGAGAGGATCATTCGTCTCCACCCGATCTGAAATGCGATAGCAATAGTGGCGTTTAAGCGCACTAAACCGGGCGTCAAAATCAGCCGACACTACCTGGACAGATTTCACCACCACATCTGCGCCCGCAACCTCGCTGCCGCGAGACAGCAAACCATTCAAGCGTCCCTGGAGGGCCGCCATTCCGGCCTCAAAATCACCCTCACGGTTGAGCTTCGAGATACGGCTTTGCGACACATCAAAGTTCGCCACCTGAGCCGCCGCATGAACACCAGCATCAGTACGCCCCGCCACCGTTAGTGTCACCGGCGTGCGCAGAAGAGTTGCCAAGGCCTCCTCAACCTCGCCCTGCACCGTACGCAAACGCGGCTGACGCGCCCAACCGCGGAACGCCGTGCCCAAATACGCCAGATCTAAACGGACACGAACCACGGGCTCTACGACCTGCTCAGATGC
Source organism: Actinomyces sp. S4-C9 (assembly GCF_000758775.1). Taxonomy (NCBI): domain Bacteria; kingdom Bacillati; phylum Actinomycetota; class Actinomycetes; order Actinomycetales; family Actinomycetaceae; genus Actinomyces; species Actinomyces sp. S4-C9. The sequence goes on from NZ_JRMU01000002.1 coordinate 63,919, forward strand.
GGACGGCTCACCTTGTTCTAAACGTTCCAAGCTCGCACCCCACCACGGATTCCCGCGTCATTAGGCACAATCACCACATCATCACCCAAATGCTCGCGATGAGAAGGCGTAATCCGCACCCCATTGCCTCCACCAATGTACAAGCGGTCCCACATGTACATTGGACGCAGCGCAGCTACCGTACGGCGAACGCGACGCGACCAGTGCGCATCACCAAGCCGCAACCGCTCATGCTCCCCCAGGTAATCGTCATAGGTCAAACCCCAGCGGATCGGCCCCTGCGAGATCTCCGTATGCGGCGCCAGCCTGCCCGCATCAAACACCGCGTTTCCCAAACCGGTGCCCAGCGTAATGATCATCTCTAGGCCCGTGCCCGCAATCGCCCCAGCACCCGCAACCTCCGCATCATTCAGCACGAGCATAGGAACCTGTAGGCGCTCCTCCAAACTCCTGCGCATGTCAAACCGCGACCACAGCTGCACCAACTCGGGCAAAACCTTAGACCGAGGCCCATCCTTCGTAATGTAGTGCGGCGTCGCAATCACCACACCATGGCGAATCATGCCGGGCATACCCACCGTCACGCGATCCGCATGCGGCAGATGCGCAGCTAAATCCACAATCGTGTCAACCAGTAGCGTTGGCGGCAAAGGATAGGGCGTGACCGTGCGCACAGCTGGGGCAATCATCGTGCCGTTCTCATCCAGCACCGACGCCTTAATTCCACCCCCACCGCAGTCAACAGCCAGGGTCAAAATCTCACTCATGCTCCCCATCCTAGCGGCCCGCAACCTGCGCAAAAACAAAAGGAGGGCGCGGACCAAACGATCCGCACCCTCCTTGAAGCAGTCAGACTTACTTCTCGGTTTCCTCAGCAGCCTCGGCCTCTTCAGCCTCAGCAACCTCTACAACCTCTTCAGCCTCTTCAGATTCAGGAGCCTGGGCGGCCTCCTGCTCCTTGACCTCGTCCTCAGCCGCCGCAGCCATAGCTACAGTCTTGTCGGCCTCCGCGATAACAGCCTTCTTCTCAACCTTCTCGGTCACGATAGAAATCTGAACCATCGGAGCGTTGTCGCCACGACGATTGCCGAGCTTCGTGATACGGGTGTAGCCACCCTGACGCTCCGGATCAATCGACGGTGCGATCTCGTCAAACAACGTGTACAAAACGTCCTTATCCGAGATCGTCTTAGCAACCGTGCGACGAGCGTGAATGTCACCGCGGCGAGCCTTGGTGATCATCTTCTCGGCAAGCGGCTGCAAGCGACGAGCCTTAGCGGCCGTCGTCGTGATCTGTCCGTGAATGAACAGTTCCCTGGCGAGGTTCGCCAGAATGATTTTTTCGTGCGCCGGGCTTCCACCCAGACGAGGGCCCTTCGTAGGCTTGGGCATGATTTCTCCTATAAAACTTCTGTGCGATGCTTACTCGTCGCTGAACTGGATAGAGCGAGGCTGATCAGTGGAACCACCGGGCATTACTGCGTCTTTAAGCGTCATGCCAAGACCAGCAAGCTTCTCCCTGATCTCCTCAATAGACTTCGTACCAAAGTTACGAATATCCAGAAGGTCAGCCTCCGAGTGAGCAACCAGCTCGCCAACGGTCAAAATACCGCGGCGACGCAAGGCGTTGTAAGAACGGGACTGCAGCCCAAGCTCTTCAATCGGAAGAGCCAGATCCTGCGCAAGCGTCTCATCCGTAGCGGACGGACCAATCTCAATGCCCTCAGCCTCAGTATTCAGCTCGCGAGCTAGACCAAACAGCTCAACAAGCGTCTTGCCAGCCGAAGCAAGAGCATCACGCGGCGAAATAGCCGCCTTAGTCTCGACATCAACGACGAGACGGTCAAAGTCCGTACGCTGCTCAACACGAGTAGCTTCAACCTTGTAGGTAACCCGCAAAACGGGACTGTAAATCGAATCAACCGGGATGCGAGAAATCTCTGCATCCGCGCTCTTATTCTGAGCGGCGGAAACGTAGCCACGGCCACGCTCCACGGTCAGCTCGATCTCCAGCTTGCCCTTCTCAGAAAGCGTGGCAATGTGAAGATCCGGGTTGTGAACCTCAACCCCGGCAGGAAGCGTAATATCTCCCGCCGTTACCTCACCGGCCTCATCCTTACGAAGGTACATGACAACAGGCTCATCATTCTCAGACGAGAGAACGATCTCCTTGATGTTCAGGATAATCTCGGCGACATCTTCCTTAACGCCCGGCACGGTCGAAAACTCGTGCTGAACGCCATCAATGCGGATAGACGTCACAGCCGCCCCCGGAATGGAGGACAGCAAGGTACGACGCAAGGAGTTACCCAGCGTGTATCCAAACCCCGGCTCTAGGGGCTCCAGTGTAAAACGCGAGCGGTAGTCGCTAACCTTCTCTTCTGTCAGAGTGGGTCGCTGTGCAATGAGCACGTCTGTGATCCTTTCTGCTCAACATCCGCCATATGACATTGAGCGGTGTTACCAGCACTTGCTGGAACAGGTTTGGCGTTGAATAACCGGGAGGCTAATCAACATCGACGTGGAGACTCAAAGGTCTCGATGAAACGCTCAGACGCGGCGACGCTTCGGTGGGCGTGCACCATTGTGCGGCTGCGGGGTGACATCCTGAATGGAGCCAACCTCAATACCCGTTGCCTGAAGCGAACGAATAGCAGTCTCACGGCCGGAACCCGGACCCTTAACGAAAACGTCAACCTTCTTCACACCGTGCTCCTGGGCGCGGCGAGCTGCGGACTCCGCAGCAAGCTGAGCAGCAAACGGGGTGGACTTACGCGAGCCCTTAAAACCGACCTGGCCGGAGGAAGCCCAAGAAAGGACAGCACCGGTTGGGTCTGTGATCGACACGATCGTGTTATTGAACGTCGACTTAATGTACGCGTGGCCGTGGGGCACATTCTGACGAGTCTTGCGCTTGCCCTTACGAGCCACCGATGAACGCTTAGTAGTAGCCATAACTTATTCTCCTGCGAGTAACAGCCAACCCAGCGGGTTAGGCCTTCTTCTTTCCGGCAACAGTGCGCTTCGGGCCCTTACGGGTACGAGCGTTCGTCTTGGTGCGCTGACCACGGACCGGCAAGCCACGACGGTGGCGCAGACCCTGGTAGGAACCAATCTCAATCTTGCGGCGGATATCAGCCTGAACCTCACGGCGCAGGTCACCTTCCACCTTGTAGTTGCCCTCGATGTACTCACGGAGCTTTACGAGATCCTCTTCAGTGGCGTCCTTTGTGCGCAGATCCGGTGAAACACCGGTCGCGGCCAAGGCTTCCTTAGCGCGCGTGCGGCCAACGCCGTAAATGTAAGTAAGCGCAACTTCCAACCGCTTCTCGCGGGGGAGGTCTACGCCGGCAATACGTGCCATGTTTTCACTCCAATGGTGAAGTAGGAGGTGGTCACTTCATCATCTAGGTTCTAATCCCCAGCCCCGGCCTCCTCAACCGAGGGTCTCGCACCCGGGAAAATACCCCGGAGCGGCCGATGAAATGCTTATTGATTTATAAAACAGCTTTGGGCTTAGCGGCCCTGGCGCTGCTTGTGTCGCGGATTGTCACAGATGACCATAACCTTGCCGTGGCGACGAATCACCTTGCAGTTGTCACAGATCTTCTTGACACTCGGCTGTACCTTCATGGTTCTACCTCCACCGAAAATCGGCTTAGTGTCGGTTTTACTTGTAGCGGTAAACGATGCGTCCGCGCGACAGGTCGTACGGGCTAAGCTCGACGACGACGCGGTCCTCCGGAAGAATACGAATGTAGTGTTGGCGCATCTTTCCGGAAATATGTGCCAGAACTAGATGCCCGTTACCAAGCTCAACTCGAAACATCGCGTTAGGCAGAGCCTCCACGACGGTTCCTTCCATCTCAATGACGCCGTCTTTTTTCGCCATATCCTCCGTCTATCCCCTACAGGTCGTTTGGAAACCCCCAAAAACTGAGGGCGAGCCTATGCACACCGAATTTCGGGTACAGATTATGGCCCAGCCATCGAGTTTATAGGATATTTGATGGCCTGAAAAGGCCCAGAGCTTGTTAAATTACTCACGCGCCGAGCGGCGTGGGTTTCACCCCGTACGGCGCCAAACCGGCTGCGCCGCCATCTGGAGAAGTTAGCACCCAAACGCCCTGGCTTGTACGCGCGATAGTGTGCTCCCAATGCGAGGCTAAGCTTCCATCCGAAGTCTTAACCGTCCAGTCATCCTCAAGCACGAACGTTTCGATACTTCCGTCGGTCAGCATTGGCTCTACCGCCAAAACCATGCCCGGCTTGATTCGTGGTGACAGGCCGCGTGGACGGTAATTCAATACCTCTGGCGCTTGATGCATTGCGGTGCCGATACCATGCCCCGTGTACTCCTCGATGATTCCGGCCTCCCAGTTGCCGTCGCGACGCTTCTCCACCACTTCTTCAACCGCGTCGCCAATATCGTAGATTCGCTTCCCCTTCGCAACCGCGGCAAGGGCTGCCCATATCGATTCTTCCGTCACCGAGTTCAACCGACGAGCCTCATCCGAACCGGCCTCATCGCCGCCCACAATCATCGTGAAAGCCGCGTCACCATGCCACTGCCTGCCTTCGCGCTCCACATAAGCCCCGCAGTCAAAAGAGACGAGGTCACCACGCTCCAGCCGCGTCATATCCGGGATGCCATGCACCACCGTGTCATTCACCGAAATGCAAACCGTTGCCGGGAAACCTCCGTAGCCAAGGAAGTTTGACTTCGCCCCGTTCTTTGCGATCACGCTTGCCGAAACTTCGTCCAGCTCTAGCAACGTCACGCCCGGCACGGCCGCCTCACGTAGCGCCTTGTGAATATCTGCTACAACCAGTCCGGCCTCACGCATCCACAAAATCTGCTTATCGGACTTCAGCTCAATTCGAGACATATAAACCTCAACACGTACAAAAGCGGTGAACCCGCTGAAATCTCAGCGGGTTCACCATCATCAAACTACTTTTCTAGCAAGCCGTGCTCGATGAGCACCTTGCGGATGCGTTCCCACACCTCATCAACCGTGCCAACACCATCCACTTGCACCAGTTTGTCCTGGTCCGCGTAGTAGGTAACCATCGGTTCCGTCTGATCCTTATACACCTCAAGGCGGCGACGGATAACCGGCTCAGTATCATCAGCGCGGCCCTCGATCTCGGCCCGCTTTAGCAAACGGTCAACGACCTCATCGAGTTCAACCGCGATTTCAAGAACCAGATCCCAATCGCGTCCCGTGGCGGCAAGCGCGTCACGCAGGTAAAAGGCCTGCTCAACCGTGCGGGGGTAACCATCAAGCAAGTACCCACCTGCAACGTCTGGCGCCGACAAGCGGGCCTCCACCATCGGGTTGGTAACCGAATCGGGAACAAACTCGCCCGCATCCATGTAAGACTGCGCTTTTTGACCAAGCTCAGTGCGGTCCTTCATGTTCTGGCGGAAAATCGCGCCGGTAGAAATTGCGGGGATCTGCAAAGCCTCGGCAATGCGCTTAGCCTGCGTGCCCTTCCCCGCACCCGGTGCACCAAGAATCAAAATCGCGGGGCCTGCATTTGCCCCATCTGGAGTTATCACTGGAGGAACCCTTCGTAGTGGTGCTTTTGCAGCTGCGAGTTAATTTCCTTAACCGTCTGCAAACCAACACCAACGACAATCAGAAGCGTTGTTCCGCCAAACGGTAGCTGGCCAGCCTCAAGCTTCAAAGGAATGATCGCAAGAGTTGGGAGCAACGCGATGATTGCGAGGTAGATAGCGCCCGCCGACGTAATACGGCTCATCACGTAACGCAGGTAATCAGCCGTTGGACGACCCGCGCGAATACCGGGGATAAAGCCGCCGTAGCGCTTCATGTTGTCCGCGGTCTCTTCCGGATTGAACGTGATTGACGTGTAGAAGAACGCGAAGAAAATAATCAAGATCGCGTTCACCAGCATGTACATGGCGCTAGTGGACAAGAAGTTACGCTGAATCCACAGGACCCAATCCGCAGTTGGCTCACCGAAGTTAGCAATCATCGGAGGCAGAGCAAGAATAGACGTGGAGAAGATGACGGGGATAACGCCCGACATATTGATCTTCAACGGAATGTAAGTGGCGGAACCACCCATCAAGCGGCGTCCAACCATGCGCTTCGCGTACTGAACTGGAATACGACGCTGCGCTTGCTCCACATAAACCACTGCCAGGGTGATCGCAAGAATGAGAGCCACGATCCAAAAGACCTTGCCCCATCCGCCACCACGACCGATAGACATGAGGCGAGCAGGCAGGGTTGCCGTGATCGACGTGAAAATAAGGAGCGACATGCCGTTACCAATACCGCGCTCCGTAATGAGCTCACCGAGCCACATGATGACGCCAGTTCCAGCGGTCATAACAATGACCATCAGAAGGAACGTGACCGGACCCTGATTTGGGATCAATGGCACGGAGCAGCCTGGGAACAGACGGCCCGACATCGCCAGCGAAATGATGGTCGAAGACTGGAGGACACCCAAGAAAATCGTCAGGTAACGCGTGTACTGCGTGAGCTTAGAACGCCCCTGCTGTCCTTCCTTATGAAGATCATCAAAACGAGGAATTACCACGCGAAGAAGCTGAACGATAATCGACGCCGTAATGTACGGCATGATGCCGAGCGCAAAAACCGACAGCTGTAGGAGCGCGCCACCGGAGAATAGGTTCACCAGATCAAGAAGCGAGGTTTGATCTTGCTGTGCCAAACAAACCTGAACATTCGGAGTTGAAACACCCGGTGTAGGAATGAATGAGCCCAGCCTGAACAATGCCATGACCATCAGCGTGAACAGCATTTTGTTCCGAAGATCAGGTGTTCGGAATGCCTGTGCAAATGCGGAGAGCAAGCGTCCTCCTGGGATAAACAAATCAATTCAAGCGTAATCGATCTTAGACTAGCGCATCATTATGCTAGGTCTGAAACCAGATTAAGCAAACGGTAAAAGTGCGGCCCGACCATACTGATCGGGCCGCACCTCATCTCAGACAGCTGACATTAGCGAGCGGAAATGGATCCGCCGGCAGCAGTGATCTTAGCTTCAGCAGATGCCGACCACTTATCAACCGTGATGTTGAACTTCTGGGTGAGCTCGCCCTGGCCCAGAACCTTCACTAGTTCGCCACCGCGAACAGCGCCCTTGGCTACAAGATCCTCAACGGTGACGTCGCCACCCTTGGGGAACAGGGCCTCAATCTTTTCCAGGTTAACAACCTGGTACTCGACGCGGAACGGGTTCTTGAAGCCACGTAGCTTCGGAAGGCGCATGTGCATAGGCATCTGGCCGCCTTCGAAACCAGCGGGAACCTGGTAACGAGCCTTCGTGCCCTTGGTACCACGACCAGCGGTCTTACCCTTCGAACCTTCACCGCGGCCAACGCGCATCTTGCGCTTGTTGGAACCGGGTGCCGGCTTAAGGTCGTGGAGGCGCGTGATCGAGTATTCTTCACTCATGGTCAGTCGACCTCCTCTACCTCGACCATGTGGCGGACGGCGCGAACCATACCGCGGTTGGACTTGTTGTCCGGCAGAACAACCGACTGGTTGATCTTACGCAGACCAAGAGCACGCATCGTGGCGCGCTGACGCTCGGGACGACCAACATCGCCGCGAACGCGAGTAATCTTCAGATTCTTAGCCACTAGTTGCTCACCCCTGCCGCAGCCTTATCGTTCTCGGCCTTCTCAGCAGCAGCGCGACGCTCAGCTTCACCCTCCGCGCGAGCGCGAAGCATGGAAGCTGGAACTACGCGCTCCAGCGGAAGTCCGCGACGCGCAGCAACAGCCTCGGGAACCTCAAGTTCCTTCAGCGCTGCAACCGTAGCGCGAACAATGTTGATTGCGTTCTGCGAGCCAAGCGACTTCGACAGAACGTCGTGGATACCCGCGCACTCAAGCACTGCACGAACCGGGCCACCGGCGATAACACCAGTACCGGGGTTTGCGGGACGTAGCATAACAACGCCCGCAGCGTCCTCGCCCTGCACCTTGTGCGTGATCGTGCGACGGATCATCGGAACGCGGAAGAAGTTCTTCTTAGCCTCTTCAACGCCCTTTGCAATAGCCTGAGGAACTTCCTTAGCCTTGCCGTAGCCAACGCCGACGGTGCCTTCGCCATCTCCAACGACTACAAGAGCCGTGAAGCTGAAACGACGACCACCCTTAACCACCTTAGAGACGCGGTTAATGGTAACTACACGCTCAATGTACTGGTTCTTGTCGTCACGCCGGTTGTTGTCACGGCGCTGATCGCGACCTGAGCGGCGCTCGCGACGCTGCTCGTCGCGTCCCTCAGAGTTTTCCTGATTTTTAGCCATCAGTGTGTTCTCTTCCTTTCGTCGCTTCTTACAGCGTCAGGCCGCCCTCGCGGGCACCCTCTGCTACAGCGGCGACACGGCCGTGGTACTTGTTGCCACCGCGGTCAAAAACCACAGCGGTGATACCGGCATCCTTAGCACGCTGAGCGATCAGTTCGCCAACACGGCGAGCCTTCTCAACCTTCGTGCCCTTGCCATCAAAATCCTTTTCCAAAGTGGAAGCGGATACGAGCGTGTGACCAACCTGGTCGTTCACAACCTGCGCAACCATGTGGCGGTTAGAGCGGGTCACTACCAGACGAGGACGCTCCGCAGTACCGTTAACGTTCTTACGAACACGCTGGTGACGACGCTTGCGGGCAATGAATTTGCCCTTGCCTTTAACCGTGTAAGCCATTACTTACCAGCCTTTCCAACCTTGCGACGTACCTGCTCGCCGGCGTAGCGAACGCCCTTGCCCTTGTAAGGCTCGGGAGCGCGAATCTTGCGGATCTTCGCAGCGGTTTCACCAACCAGCTGCTTGTCGATACCGGAAACAGAGAACTTGGTCTGGTTCTCAACCTTGAACTCGATCCCTTCCGGAGCCTCAACGACTACCGGGTGGGAGAAGCCAAGCTGGAACTCAAGGCCCTTGCCCTTCGCGGCAACACGGTAACCCGTGCCCACAATCTCAAGTTCCTTGGAGTAACCCTGGGTTACACCAACAACCATGTTCTCAATCAATGAACGCGTAAGACCGTGCATTGCACGAGCTTCACGATCGTCACTATCGCGAGAGACCTTAACCTCGTTATCTTCGATAACCGCGGCAACCGGGCCCTTCACGACGTAGCTAAGTTCGCCCTTCGGGCCCTTAACCTTAACTTCGCGATCCGAAATCGTAACGTCAACACCAGCGGGGATCGGGATCGGAGTCTTGCCAATACGTGACATGAATAGTTCTCCTTACCAGATGTAGGCGAGGACTTCCCCACCTACTCCCCTGTTGTATGCCTCGCGGTCAGTGAGCAGGCCGGACGAAGTCGAAAGAATCGCAACGCCAAGACCGCCACGAACACGCGGCAGGTTGGTGGACTTTGCATAAACGCGCAAACCAGGCTTAGAGACGCGCTTTACGCCAGTGATAGCGCGCTCGTGGTTAGCACCATACTTGAGGTCAAGCGTCAGAGTTTTACCAACGCGGGCGTCCTCTACCTTGCTAGCGGCAATGTAGCCTTCCCTAACAAGGATCTCAGCAATAGCTGCTTTGAGCTTAGAATGCGGCATCGACACCGACTCATGCTGTGCCGAGCTCGCATTACGCAGACGCGTGAGCATGTCTGCGATGGGATCAGTCATTGTCATCGGGGTTTCTCCCCTTCCTCAACGCGGTTTCCAAAACTGCTTATCAGGATTGGACCTGCGATGTAGTCGTTACCAGCTGCTCTTAGTCACACCCGGAAGCTCGCCGTTAAGAGCGAGTTCACGCAGGCAGACACGGCACAATCCGAACTTGCGGTACACCGAGTGCGGACGACCGCAACGGTTGCAACGCGTGTAAGCACGAACCGCAAACTTGGGCTTGCGGGCGGCCTTTACTTTCAAAGACGTCTTCGCCATTTGTCAGTTCTCCTTGAGCGGGAAGCCCAGGCCGCGCAGAAGCGCACGACCCTCATCGTCGGTTTTGGCTGACGTGACGATCGTGATGTCCATGCCACGAACGCGATCAATGTTGTCCACATCAATCTCGTGGAATACGGACTGTTCCGTCAGGCCGAACGTGTAGTTGCCGTTACCGTCGAACTGCTTCGGGCTTAGACCACGGAAGTCGCGAATACGCGGAAGCGCAAGAGAGATCAGGCGATCCATGAACTCCCACATGCGGTCACCACGCATCGTGACGTGCGTGCCAATAGGCTGACCCTCACGCAGCTTAAACTGCGCGATCGACTTACGAGCCTTGGTAACAGCCGGCTTCTGGCCGGTGATAACGGTCAAGTCGCGAATCGCACCCTCGATAGCCTTCGAGTCACGAGCCGCATCTCCAACACCCATGTTCACGACGACCTTAACCAGGCCACCTACCTCCATGGTGTTAGCGTGCGCGAAGTCCTTCTCCAACTTCGGGCGGACCTCATCAATGTACTTTTGCTTCAAGCGAGGGGTCATGCTCCGATTTCCTTTCCAGGTTCGAGGCCGCGCTTGGTACCACCACGAACCACGCGAATCGGGTTGCGGTTAATACGCTTGCCGTTCTCGTCGCGCTCAACGCGGAAGCCAACACGAACACGCTTCTTCGTATCCGGATCCACAAGAGCCACCTTGGAAATGTGGATCGGAGCCTCAATGTGCTCAATGCCGCCAGTGGTAGCGCCCTGGGCAGACATGCCCTGGCGCGTGTGGCGGGTCTTCACGTTGATGCCCTCAACGAGGACCTTCTGCTCGGCTGGGAACACCTTAATAACGCGTCCCTGCTTGCCCTTATCGCCAGGCGCTAGAGGAGCAAGCCCCTCGGCCTCGCGGCGCTTGTTGCGCTCATCAATCTTCTTCTGATCGCTCGAGCGACCAGAGATGACCTCTACCAGGTCACCCTTCTTAATTTTTGCTGCCATCAGAGCACCTCCGGTGCGAGTGACACGATCTTCATGAACTTCTTGTCACGAAGCTCACGGCCTACGGGGCCAAAGATACGGGTACCACGCGGTTCGCCATCACTCTTAAGGATGACAGCTGCGTTTTCATCGAAGCGGATGTAAGAACCGTCTGGGCGGCGGCGTTCCTTGCGGGTACGCACAACAACTGCCTTGACGATTTCACCCTTCTTCACGTTGCCGCCGGGGATAGCGTCTTTCACGGATGCGACGATGGTATCGCCAACACCCGCATAGCGCCGACCCGAGCCACCGAGGACACGGATGCACAGGATTTCCTTAGCTCCCGTGTTGTCGGCAACCTTTAGTCGCGACTCCTGCTGGATCATTCGTTGTACTCCTGTCGTCGAGCTGGTTCTCATACACGCACAAAAATGCGCTTGAGCCTGGCCGAACGTATACGGACTTGTGCGCGAAAACTCGCGCTATGTTACCTCTTCACTTCAGACTCGAGCACACCAGGAAACCTTCGGTGCTAGGTCTCTGAAACAAAGCAGGCTGGGTCTTACAACGTGGGCGTGGTGGGTTAAGCCACTCAGTGCTATACGCGCACGTTTGGAAAAATGCGCACACTGCCACTGCTGCAAAGACTGCAACCCCAACAGCTTACGCTACTTCCCCACTCAAACCAAAGAGAGGGCGGAAGAAAAACCCTGTGCCTTTGCTCACCCACATCATAAATAAAGAATGTAGCCACCCATTCGGATGGCTACATTCTGAAAGGTTGCAAGTAGAAGCTACTTGGCTCGCTCGATTACCTCGACTACGCGCCAGCGCTTCGTCTTGGAGAGCGGACGAGTCTCCATGATGCGAACCAAGTCGCCAACACGGACCTCATTGGTCTCGTCGTGCGCCTTAACCTTCTTGGTACGGGTAACAACCTTGCCGTACAGAGGGTGCTTGGTGCGATCCTCGAGCTCTACCACGACCGTCCTATCCATCTTGTCGGATACGACGTAACCGCGGCGAACCTTACGGTGGTTACGAACTACAGGCGTTTCGCTCACTTAACTCACTCCTCGCTATTCGGTGCGGTGCGAATACCGAGCTCACGCTCACGCGCCACAGTGTAAATACGGGCGATGTCACGGCGAACAGCCTTAAAGCGGCCGTGATCCTCAACCTGTCCGAGAGCCTTGGAGAAACGCAGGTTAAACAGCTCTGCCTTAGCCTTCTCAAGCTCGCTCGCAAGCTGGGCGTTATCCATCTCGTCGAGCTCAGCCGTCGTTAGACCCTTCTTGTCTGCCATTATGCGTCACCACCCTCACGGACCACGAACTTGGTCTTAATCGGGAGCTTGTGCTGCGCGCGACGCATAGCTTCACGAGCTACGTGCTCGTCAACACCAGCAAGCTCAAACATGACACGACCCGGCTTCACGTTAGCGATCCAGAACTCCGGAGCGCCCTTACCGGAACCCATACGGGTTTCAGCAGGCTTCTTCGTGAGCGCGTGGTCCGGGAAAATATTGATCCAGACCTTACCGCCACGCTTAATGTAACGGGTCATTGCAATACGAGCGGCCTCAATCTGACGGTTCGTGATGTAGGCGGGCTCAAGAGCCTGAATGCCGTAATCACCGAACGCAATCTCAGTGCCACCCTTCGCCATACCCTTACGGGTCGGGCGGTGCGGTTTGCGGTACTTAGTCCGCCTTGGGATAAGCACGACTAGGCCTCCGATCCAGATGTCTCAGCCTTCGGAGCAGCTTCCTCAGCTGCCTCCTGCGGCCTCTTATTCCTGGGCTGATCGCCACCACGACGCGCGCCACGACGGCCGCGGCCACCACGACGGGCGCCACCGCGGTTACCAGCCTCCATAAGCTGCTGCTGGTACTCGCGCTCGGTCACGTTGCCCTTGTAAATCCAAACCTTCACACCAATGCGGCCGAACGTCGTACGAGCCTCGTAGAAGCCGTAATCGATGTAGGCACGCAGGGTGTGCAGCGGCACACGACCTTCACGGTAGAACTCGGTACGAGACATTTCAGCGCCACCAAGGCGGCCCGACACCTGGACACGAATGCCCTCGGCGCCACCGCGCATAGCGGACTGAATGCCCTTGCGCATTGCGCGACGGAACGACACGCGAGCAGCAAGCTGCTCCGCGATGCCCTGCGCAACGAGCTTCGAATCAAGCTCAGGGTTCTTAACTTCAAGAATGTTCAGCTGAACCTGCTTGCCCGTCAGCTTCTCCAGCTGCTGGCGAAGACGGTCAGCCTCTGCACCGCGACGGCCAATAACAATGCCGGGGCGAGCAGTATGTAGGTCAACGCGAACGCGATCGGTAGTGCGCTCAATAACGACCTTCGACACGCCAGCGCGCTCCAAGTGCTCGTTCAGGAATTCGCGAATCTTCACGTCTTCAATCACGTAGTCGCTGTAACGCTGGCCTTCCGTGGTGGAGTCAGCGAACCAGCGGGAGCGGTGCTCGGTGGTAATACCAAGCCTAAATCCGGTGGGGTTAACCTTCTGACCCATTACCGGCCTTCCTTCCCTTTGTCGTCCTTCGTACCAACCACCAAGGTGATGTGGCTCGTGCGCTTCAAAATCTGAGCTGCACGACCCTGCGCACGCGGGCGGAAACGCTTCATGGTTGGACCCTCGTTTACGTAAGCCTCAACTACGTAAAGATCCTCTTCCTTGAAACGCTCACCAGCGTTTTCAGCCTTCACTTTCGCGTTGGCTATAGCACTCATCAGAATCTTGCGGATATCTTTTGCGACAGCCTGCGGAGCGAACCGCAGATTGTCCGCTGCCTCCAAGGCATTCTTGTTGCGGATTTCATTCACAACGCGACGTGCCTTGAGGGGCGTGACGCGTACGTAGCGCGCCTGCGCCTTGGCTTCCATTAAAACCTGCCTCACTTCTAGCTACAAGACCAGGCTTAGCGCCTGCGTGCCTTGCGATCGTCCTTGTCATGGCTACGGAAGGTGCGGGTCGGAGCAAATTCACCGAACTTGTGACCAACCATTGCTTCCGTAACGAAGACCGGCACGTGCTTACGGCCGTCATGCACTGCAACAGTGTGCCCCAGGAAATCCGGGGTAATGACGGACCTGCGAGACCAGGTCTTAATAACGTTCTTCGTACCCTTATCGTTCTGCTCATCAACCTTCTTCAGGAGATGCTCGTCAACGAAGGGTCCCTTCTTTAGACTGCGCGGCATAATCCAGCTCCTCTATCAGCGCTTCTTACCGGTCCGGCGACGGCGCACAATGAGCTTGTCGCTGGGCTTATTCGGACGACGGGTACGGACTTCGGGCTTACCCCACGGGCTAACCGGGTGACGGCCACCAGACGTGCGACCCTCACCACCACCATGCGGGTGATCGACCGGGTTCATAGCAACACCACGAACGTGCGGACGGCGTCCCTTCCAACGCATACGTCCAGCCTTGCCCCAGTTGATGTTGGACTGCTCGGCGTTGCCAACAGAACCAACCGTTGCGCGGGCCATGACCTCAACGTTGCGGATTTCGCCAGAAGGCATACGCAGCTGAGCGAAGCGGCCTTCCTTTGCAACCAGCTGAACAGAGGTGCCAGCAGAACGTGCGATCTTAGCGCCACCGCCAGGGTAAAGCTCAACAGCGTGAACCACGGTACCAACCGGGATATTACGCAGCGGCAAGTTGTTGCCCGGCTTAATATCTGCGCTTGGACCAGATTCGACGATGTCGCCCTGATTCAGATTTGCAGGAGCTAGAATGTAACGCTTTGCACCATCGGCGTAGTGCAGCAGAGCGATACGAGCAGTACGGTTCGGATCGTACTCAATGTGAGCGACCTTAGCCGGAATGCCATCTTTATCGTTGCGGCGGAAATCAATCAGACGGTAGGCGCGCTTGTGGCCGCCACCGCGGTGACGAGCCGTCACGCGACCCTGATTGTTACGACCGCCGGTCTTGGTCAGCGGGCGAACCAGAGACTTCTCCGGAGTGCTCCGGGTAATCTCCACGAAGTCCGCCACGCTCGAGCCACGACGACCAGGAGTCGTGGGCTTGTACTTACGGATTGCCATTATTTGTAACCTTCTTCTTCGATGACTCAGGCGAGATCGCCGAAGATGTCAATGGTGCCTTCGCTTACAGTAACGATGGCTCGCTTCGTGTTGTTTCGACGGCCAATGCCATCGCGAGTGCGGTAGCGCTTGCCCTGTCGGTTCTGCGTAGCAACGTGGCTTACCTTCACATCGAAGATCGCCTCGATTGCCTGGCGGATTTCAGTCTTGTTCGCGCGCGGATCTACAAGGAACGTGTACTTTCCAAGATCCATCAGACCGGAAGACTTCTCGGTGATAACCGGCGCGAAAATAATGTCGCGGGGGTTCTTCGACTTTTCGAGACTCACTTGTTGTCCTCCCTCGCTGCAATGAAGCTTTCAAGAGCGTCCTTGGTGAACACAACATCTTCCGCGTTGATCACGTCGTACGTGTTGAGCTGATCCGCCCAAAGAACGTGAACGCTAGGAAGGTTACGAACCGAAAGACGGTTCAGGTCGTCCTCACGCGTTACAACTACGAGAGCCTTGCGACCGTCAACGATCTTGTCAAGAGCTACTCGAGCGGTCTTGGTGGACGGGGCATCGCCCTCAAGGAGGCCGAGAATCACGTGCATACGGCCACCGCGGAAGCGGTCCGAAAGCGCGCTGTAAAGAGCTGCAGCCTTCATCTTCTTGGGGGTACGCTCAGCGTACGAGCGCGGCTGCGGGCCGTGCACAACGCCGCCGCCTACCCACTGCGGAGCGCGGATCGAACCCTGGCGAGCCCGACCGGTGCCCTTCTGACGCCAAGGCTTCTTACCACCGCCGCGGACCTCGCCGCGGGTCTTGACCTTGTGGGTTCCAGCGCGAGCCGCACCCAGCTGAGCCTTAACAACCTGGTGGATTAGCGGAATATTAAGATCTACGTCAAAGTACTTTGCGGGAAGCTCGATCGTGTCGACCTTCTTACCCTCAAAGCCCAAAACGTCAATAGTCAACTTAGCCATTTATAGTTCACGCACCCTTCACAGAGGAGCGAACCAGAACAACCGCGTTCTTCGGGCCAGGAATGGCGCCGCGAATGAGCAGCAGACCCTTTTCAGCATCAACTGCAAAAACGGTCTGGTTCTGGATGGTACGACGGACATTGCCCATGCGGCCGGCCATACGGGTGCCCTTAAATACGCGACCAGGGGTCGAAGCACCACCGATAGAGCCCGGCTTACGGTGAATCTTGTGTGCACCGTGGCCGCCGGGACCGCCAGCGAAGCCGTGACGCTTCATCGTGCCAGCAAAGCCCTTGCCCTTCGTGTTACCGGAAACATCAACCTTGTCTCCAGCAGCGAAAACGTCCGCAGTGAGCTCCTGGCCGACCTCAAACGAATCAGCTTCAGAAGTGCGGACCTCAACGAGGTGACGGACAGGCTTAACGCCAGCCTTTTCAAAGTGACCAGCCAAAGGCTTGGTGATACGGCGAGAATCGATCTCGCCAAATCCGATCTGTGCGGCAGAGTAGCCGTCAGTCTCTTCAGTGCGCACCTGCGTAACGACGTTGGTGCCCACCTGCACGACCGTCAAGGGAACGACCTTACCGTCGTTATCCCATGCCTGGGTCATGCCGAGCTTGCGGCCAAGTAGCGCCTTTACGGGCGCAACCGCCTGCTTGGTGTTTTTAGTCATGTCTGCAGGTTTCCTCAGAGTTTAATATCGATTTTTACGTCGGCCGGAAGGTCGAGTCGCATAAGCGAGTCAACTGCCTTCGGCGTCGGGTCGATGATGTCAATCAAGCGCTTATGAGTGCGCATTTCAAAGTGCTCGCGGCTGTCCTTGTACTTGTGGGGCGACCGAATAACCGTAAAAACGTTACGCTCGGTCGGCAGCGGCACCGGGCCCACTACCGTCGCACCTGCGCGCTGCACAGTGTCGACGATCTTGCGCGCGGAGCTGTCAATGACCTCGTGGTCATAGGACTTGAGCCGGATGCGGATCTTTTGTCCCGCCATGCCGTCTTACCTCTCTTAAACAGCTTCTCACCGGTCCCCGCGCTCGGGCGTGTCGCTTTTTCAAACAGCTTCGCGCGGTGGCTCCCCATTGGAGGAACTGGACCGTTTTCTTGTGATCAAGAACATGGAGCATAAAGCCCCTCAGCAGATTGCACATTCATGCTCTCCACTGTTCGCCCTCCCGAGATAACACTCCCGTTCGGACACAACCACACCAGTTTGACAGATTTAAGCACTGATTCCAAATGATTTGGAATTTAGTGGTGTGATTCTCAAAAGCATCGCTTGCGGCCGGGCCGCAACTCCCGCATCAAGCAGCAACCGCGACGTCCAGCCACGCCATCTTAAACGTGCACGAGGTTGTAACACGGTGCCAGGCAAAAGTGATGGGGAGCAAATAAGTTGTGGCCCAAAGCGTTTGCTTTGGGCCACAACTAAAAGTCAGTCAGACTTAGGAAAGAACCTCAGTCACACGACCGGAGCCAACGGTGCGGCCACCCTCACGGATAGCGAAGCCGAGGCCCGCCTCCATTGCGATCGGCTGAATAAGCTCAACCGTGATCTCGGTGGTGTCACCAGGCATAACCATGTCGGTGCCCTCAGGCAGCTCGATGATGCCGGTAACGTCCGTGGTACGGAAGTAGAACTGCGGGCGGTAGTTGGTGAAGAACGGCTTGTGACGGCCACCCTCCTCCTTCTTCAGGATGTAAACCTGGCCCTTGAACTTGGTGTGCGGGGTGATCGAACCCGGAATGGCTACGACCTGGCCACGCTCAACATCCTCACGCTTGGTACCGCGAAGAAGCAGACCACAGTTCTCGCCTGCCCAAGCTTCGTCCATCTGCTTGTGGAACATCTCGATACCGGTAACGGTGGTCTTCTGCGGCTCGCGAATACCGAGGATCTCAACCTCAGCGTTCAGCGGAAGCTTGCCGCGCTCAACACGACCGGTAACAACGGTGCCACGACCGGTAATGGTGAAGACGTCCTCAATCGGCATGAGGAACGGCTTGTCCATGTCGCGCTCCGGGGTCGGGATGTACTCGTCGACGGTCTCCATGAGATCCTCAACCGACTTTACCCAAACCGGGTCGCCCTCAAGAGCCTTAAGAGCGGAAACGCGGTGAATCGGGGTGTTGTCGCCGTCGAAGTCCTGCGAGGAGAGCAGCTCGCGGATTTCTTCCTCAACGAGCTCAAGCATCTCTTCATCATCAACCATGTCGGACTTGTTCAGTGCAACAACCAGGGTCGGCACGCCAACCTGGCGAGCAAGCAGAACGTGCTCGCGGGTCTGAGCCATCGGGCCGTCCGTTGCAGCAACAACGAGGATAGCGCCGTCCATCTGGGCAGCACCAGTAATCATGTTCTTCACGTAGTCAGCGTGACCCGGGGCGTCAACGTGTGCGTAGTGACGCTTGTCGGTCTGGTACTCAACGTGAGAAACGTTAATGGTAATACCACGGTCGCGCTCTTCCGGAGCGTTATCAACCTGGTCGAACGGGGTGAACTCGTTCAGTTCTGGGTACTTGTCAGCCAGTACCTTGGTGATTGCCGCGGTCAGGGTCGTCTTACCGTGGTCAACGTGACCGATGGTACCGATGTTTACGTGCGGTTTGGTACGCTCGAACTTGGCCTTCGCCACTTGTGTCCTCCTGGACTCGGGTAGATAAGTTCTTGTCAGCTTAGTGCTACGAAGTAGCCTAACACTTGACTTCGAATACTTCCTACAGGGTTTTCATTAGTGTGGTCTTTATAACGCCACTTTTTGGCTAGATCAGGCTCTTACTGGCCCGAAGCGTTGCCAATGATTTCCTCGGCTACTGCACGAGGAACCTCATCATAGCTATCGAACTGCATCGAGTAGACTGCGCGGCCCTGCGTCTTCGAACGCAAGTCACCCACATACCCGAACATTTCCGACAGCGGAACGAGTGCTCGCACAACCTTCACACCGGAAGCATCATCCATCGACTGGATGGTGCCACGACGGGAGTTCAGGTCGCCGATAACGTCGCCCATGTACTCCTCAGGAGTGCGAACCTCAACAGACATGATCGGCTCAAGAAGCACCGGAGATGCCTTGCGGACACCCTCGCGGTACACCATTGCGCCAGCGATCTTAAACGCCATTTCAGACGAGTCAACATCGTGGTACTGGCCGTCAAGCAGCGTAGCCTTCAAGCCAACCATCGGGTAACCAGCCAGGACACCAGTCTGCATGGCCTCCTGAATACCGGCGTCAACCGACGGAATGTACTCACGCGGAACGCGGCCACCAGTGACCTCGTTGCCGAACTCGTACGTCTTCTCGCCATCCAGCGGGAGCGGCTCGAAGCGAACGATCACCTTTGCGAACTGGCCAGAGCCACCAGTTTGCTTCTTGTGCGTGTACTCAACCTTCTCAACGGTCTTGCGGATGGTCTCGCGGTAAGCAACCATCGGCGCACCAACGTTAGCCTCAACCTTGAACTCGCGACGCATACGGTCAACAAGAACATCAAGGTGAAGCTCGCCCATACCGCCAATAACCGTCTGGCCGGTCTCCTCATCGAGGCGAACCGTGAAGGTCGGGTCTTCTTCGGCCAGCTTCTGAATAGCCGTACCGAGCTTCTCCTGATCCGCCTTCGACTTCGGCTCAATAGCCACGTGGATAACCGGATCCGGGAAGGTCATCGACTCAAGAACAACCGGAGCGTCCTGCGCACAAAGCGTGTCGCCCGTGGTGGTGTCCTTCAAACCGATGAAAGCGTAAATGTGACCAGCGTGTGCAACATCCACAGGGTTTTCCTTGTTGGAGTGCATCTGGAACATCTTGCCGATGCGCTCGCGCTTACCCTTGGTCGAGTTCATCACGGTCTCGCCGGATGCAACCTTGCCCGAGTAAACACGAATGTAGGTCAGCTTGCCGTAGAACGGGTGAACAGCAACCTTGAACGCCAGAGCAGAGAACGGCTCGTTCTCATCCGCGTGACGCTCAATAACGGTCTCTTCATCTCCGACCTTCGTGCCCTTAACGGAAGGCACATCCAGCGGCGAAGGCAGGTACGAAACCACGCCGTCAAGCATGACCTGCACACCCTTATTCTTGAAAGCAGAGCCACAGAATACCGGGTAAGCCTGCGAAGAAATGGTGAGTTCACGAACGCCAGCACGAATCTGATCGTTGGTCAGTTCACCCTCTTCAAGGTAGATGTCCATGAGCTCTTCGTTAGCCTCAGCAGCGGCCTCAATAAGAGCCTCGCGGTACTCCTCAGCCTCAGCCTGAAGCTCCGCCGGAATCTCTTCTTCAACCACGCGCGCACCGAAGAGATCGTTGCCATCCTCATCCTTCTCCGGGAAGTAGACGGCCTTCATCTTCATGATGTCAACAACGCCCTGGAAGTCGGCCTCCGCGCCAATCGGGAAAGCCATGACGATCGGGGTTGCACCCAAACGGTCCCTAATGGTCTGAACCGAGTACTTGAAGTTCGCGCCCAGCTTATCCATCTTGTTGATGAAGCAAATACGCGGAACGTCGTACTTGTCAGCCTGACGCCACACGGTCTCAGACTGCGGCTCAACGCCTTCCTTACCATCGAACACCGCTACCGCGCCGTCAAGCACGCGCAGCGAACGCTCCACCTCAACGGTGAAGTCAACGTGTCCGGGGGTATCAATAATGTTGATCTGGTTGTCATTCCAGAAACAGGTGGTAGCAGCGGACGTAATGGTAATGCCGCGCTCCTTCTCCTGCTCCATCCAGTCCATCGTGCCAGCACCGTCGTGGGTCTCACCCAGCTTGTAGTTGATGCCGGTGTAGAAAAGGATGCGTTCTGTAACTGTGGTCTTGCCAGCATCGATGTGAGCCATGATGCCGATATTGCGGACCTTCGTGAGGTCGGTGAACACCTCTTGTGCCACGTGTGTTTCCTTCGCTTGTTAGATCTACGAGCAGAGCTGGAATTACCAGCGGTAGTGAGCGAAAGCCTTGTTGGACTCCGCCATCTTGTGCATGTCTTCACGACGCTTCACAGCGCCGCCAAGGCCGTTGGATGCATCGAGAATCTCGTTCATGAGGCGCTCGGTCATGGTCTTCTCACGACGCTGACGGGAGAAATCAACCAGCCAACGAAGAGCAAGAGTGGTACCACGCGAAGAGCGAACCTCAACCGGAACCTGGTAGGTTGCGCCACCAACACGGCGGGAGCGAACCTCAAGAGCCGGACGAATGTTCTCAAGCGCGCGCTTCAAAACTGCAACCGGATCCTGCTCAGTCTTCTGCGCAACGCCCTCAAGAGCACCGTAAACAATCTTCTGGGCAACGGAACGCTTACCGTCAAGCAGAACGCGGTTAACCAGCTGGCTAACAACCTTAGAACCGTAAATCGGATCCTCAACTAGAGGGCGCTTGGGAGCTGGACCTTTACGAGGCATTACTTCTTCTCCTTCTTCGCACCGTAGTGGGAACGAGCCTGCTGACGACCGCGAACACCCTGCGTATCGAGAGCGCCACGAACGATGTGGTAACGAACACCCGGGAGGTCCTTCACACGACCACCGCGAACGAGCACGATCGAGTGCTCCTGCAGGTTGTGACCCTCACCGGGGATGTAAGCCGTGACCTCGATACCCGAGGAAAGGCGAACACGAGCCACCTTACGAAGAGCCGAGTTCGGCTTCTTAGGCGTGGTGGTAAATACGCGAGTGCAGACACCGCGGCGCTGAGGGCTTCCCTTCAGTGCGGGCGTTGCTGCCTTCGCCGGCTTGGTGCTGCGTCCCTTGCGCACCAGTTGCTGGATGGTAGGCACTACTTCTCCGTCTTCCTTAAACAACAAACTTTTAGTATCGCGACGCCGAAACGCTTACGCGCTACCCCGCGTGGACACACTGGTGTCCGCCGGGGCCGGCCCGCCAACAGCCTCACAGTCGCATATCGTGAGGGTTAAGGATGACGTCCGGAGCTCAGACGAACAGTCAAAGAGCCCACTTGTCAGAAAAATCTGAACGGTGGATACCCGGCGACGCGGGCACCGTCGTCAAATATAAGGCTTTTCGCCTGCAATGGTCAATACCAAGGCCTTTTACCCGCGCCTATTGTGCCTGATTTAACACCGTTCCAAGCCGGGTGATAACGTTTAGGCACTGTCTATAGTTTGAACCGCCCGTCCGGCAACACAACCAACTAAAAAGGCAACCCGTTTAACCACTACAAGGTCTAACTCTGCAACGAGGGCGAGCGTGAATCGAGTGCACCCACAGGTCACGAAAATGGATGATAATACGTCTAACGCGCTGAACTGAACAGTACGGAACGCGAATGTGTCCATTGAGCGACAACCTTCTTTTCGGGCCAACAATGCAGTTGCCCATTGCCGCAACGAAACAGAAATAAACTCTTAGTATGCCTGCTAACATCGCGAGATAGACCAAACAAGCAGCGCTGATGATACATTAGTATCAAGCGTCTAGCAAAAAGCTTCGGATCGCTTCAGTCCACAAAAACGGCAAAGCAGAGCGGAACTATCAGAGATGTCAATAGATGCATTTTCAACGATAGAGTTCAAAGAGATCTCCTGCAGAAGAGGACGCCAGACCCTGGTTTCTGATGTCAGCCTCTTGATGGATGGCGGAACCGTGACAGGGTTGATCGGACCGAATGGAGCCGGGAAATCAACCTTCATTGCCACCATGCTTGGAGATATTAAACCAGGACATGGCGTAGTTGAATTTGATGGTCTGCCCGTTCAAAAGCTCCCTCAACGGTCTGATGTGTTTGGGGTGGTGACGGAAGCACATGGTCTTCCGCCCCGCATGACCACCAAGAACGTAGTCAAATACTGGGCTAATGTTCATGGAATATCACGCAACCATAGGGATAGCCTCTGCGAGGCACTCGGTGTAGATAAATTTTACTCAAAGCCGGTAAAGAAGCTGTCAACCGGAATGCGCCGACGCATGGAAATCGTTTTGGCTCTTCTTCCGGATCCCAAAGTACTGGTACTGGATGAGCCGTTTAACGGCTTGGACGTAGACGGTGTTGAATCTGTCAGGACACTTGTGCGGGATCAACGAGCCGCCGGCAAGATCATTCTGCTTACAACACACACACTCACCGAGATTGATCAACTTGCCGACACTCTATATGCAATCCATGCGCGCAAACTTGTGGAGCTTGACTTTAATCAGGGTGTTTCCGGAGCGAGTGAAGCCGCATATAACCAACTCAGAAGCGAGGTGCGAGCATGACCCACTCATTGGAGCTACACAAGTGGTTTTTGGTAGAACTGCGCAGATGGTTCTTCTCTGCGACGCTATGGGTAATCACTCTGATCGCAGCTGCGATGACGCTACTTTCAACGTTTGGCGTTATTGAGACAGGTGTGCAGCAGATAGCCGACGGAATCACAGATGCGGAATCCTTAACAGAGCTGGCACTAACTATGCCGTTCGGCGGGGTATTGTTCACGACCTTCCTTGCAATCATCATCGTCGGAAGCGACTTCGACAATAAGTTTTCCAACCGTCTGCTCACACTGAATCAGACCCCCGTACCGCTTATTGGCGTAAAAGCGCTCGTAACAGCTGTTCTCAGCACAATTGTTGGCGCAGTGACTCTCCTGGTCGGCCGTATCTCAACGCATGCGATTCTTGAAGCCAAAGATATCGCTTTCCTGCCCCAGATGGACACCGTAGAGTGGGCGCGAGGATACATGCTCCTGTACATGAGTGGCGCCCTATGGGGCGTAGCTCTTGGGCTCCTTTTTAAGAACACCATTGTCGCCATGGGCATCCACTTCATCTATCAAACTGTTGCTGAATCAGCCATCATCGGGGCGTTCCCTCACGTTGGAAAGTGGCTTCCAGGAGGAGCCCAAGCAGCTATGGTGCAAGATCCTTCGCTACCGGAGAGATTAGACATTCTACCTGGAATCGGGATATTCACACTATGGCTAGCTGGGCTACTAATCGTAAGCGTCCTGCTACTTCAACGATCTGCACAGCCACCTGCAGGGCTACTCGAAAAAAACCGGCACAAACCCGAGGCGTCCCCCGTTCTCGCTCAATGAGCCCCCTCAGCCGTTAGAACTAACACCCCAAGGAGGTGTCATGACTGCCCTTTCTGTACCCAAAAATCTTGAACTAACAGAACCGAGCAGTCCTGACATGCCCTGGGTTGCCTCCGTCGGGAACTCTACTCCGTTACGAATAACCCCCGACTTGGTGAAAGTACTGAGATGGCATCAGGACGGCAAAGTAGCTCCCCTGGTCGAATACCTAGGATTCGAACCGAAAGAAGAGCAACTGAATGAAGCAATTGCATTATTAAAGAAGTACAGCTTACTGACCGAGACCGGGACCGTAGCCGAAGAACAGGCTCGAAACTCGCGTCTTCGGATAAATTCCCTGTTCTCGATTCAGTTCGCACTGCTCAATCGGCCGGCTCAATTCGCGTGGTTAGAGAAGGTTGCCAACAAAACATTTTTAGTCGTGATCGCGATTCTAAACATCGCACTAGCCATAGTTGGAATCCTTGCAATCGTTTTACAGTGGGATGTTTTTCAAGATGCTTTAACCTCTCCACAGCCGCCGGTTGCAATCCTCTTATTCTTCGTCTTCCTGATTGCGAGTGTTTCCATACACGAGTTTGCACATGGAGCAGTGCTGACATATTTCGGGGGCCAAGTTAGGCGCATGGGGGTAATGCTCTTTTACCTCTCCCCCGCCTTCTTCTGCGATGTAACTGATGCTTGGAAACTGCAGAAAAAACACCAACGTACCCTCGTTGCGTTGGCCGGAGTTAACGCCACTTTCGGCATTGCCGGGCTTGCAACCACAGTTTTCACCGCGGCCGGGCAAAGCCAGCAATGGCTCGCTCTAGCCTCGTTGGCTCTGTACGTAGGATCTGTGCTGAACCTGGTTCCGTTCATCAAACTCGATGGTTACATTGCGTTAATGACGCACCTTGATATTCCAAACATGCGCGCGAAATCGATGGAAGAATGGAAAAAAGCAGTCGTTATCTTGCTAACTGGAAAATGGAAGACGTTGCCCCAGTTTTCTCTAACATTCGCCCTATTTGGTATAGCCGCTTCTGCCACACCGATCCTGATCTTACTGGCGCTCGCTAGATCCGTGGCAGCCACGCGAGCTGGAATACTGAGCGCGTTGCTCGGAGCTACGATCCTTATTGTTGTCATGGTTTTAGTGGTACGTGGCATCTACCGAGTATCCAAGACGCAAGTGCCGAATAGCGAAGTGAGTACTAGCGCTCGCATTTGGATTGCCTCGGTTAGCGTCGCAGCCACTGTAGCAGCAACCTCCGTGCCTGTCCCCCTAAGCTCAGTGGGCGCCTACTGGGAGTCGAATGGCGAGCTTGTAACCAGTCTCGAACCCCCCTCAACGCATGAGACGCTTGTGACCCTCCGCCGCGACGGACTTTTCGCTAGTAAGACTCTTGGTACCGCCGTCATCACCAACGAAACAGTCGTGAGTGATATGCCGGTTCAGGCGTTGTCACCAAACATCAAGGTCGAAGGTTTTCCTACCAAGCAACCTGCACGCCGCTTGCGCTCATATGAGGGACTTGAGCTAAATGAGCCAGGCTCGGCACTGTTCCAAGCCGGGTTTTCACCACTTGGATGCGTGGTAATAGACACGATCACGTTAGGTCTTGTTACAGGTTTCTTAAGTTGCCCAATGCAGTCAAGTAATTGAAAGGAGGTGCGTGTGAGATGTCGCAGAAACTAGATTTTGCCATTGAGGAGCTCGAAGATCTCGAGACCCCATGGGATTGGGGCCACTTCTTCGCTGGTGTTGGTACCGGTGTAGCCCTGGTAGGCATCGGCGCCGGCGTTGCCGTTACGTGATAGATCCACGGTCGACTTTGCACTAAGGCAAGATACAGAGGAGGTGACAATATGAAGAATCTAGATCTGGCCGTAGTCGAGCTCGAAGACCTTGAAGCCCCAGGCTTTGGCGAATGGGCCGCAGGGGTAGGCGTTGGAATCGGCCTTGGCCTAGCTGCAGTAGGCGTGGGTGCAGCCATCACCTAGAAAAGCCCATCAGCTGTTTGCTGTTTCAAATAGTTGATATAAACGGGCGGCCGGTAGCGCGAACAAACCGTGTTACCGGCTGCCCTTCCCAACAAAACTGGGGCATTCCAGGAACATTAATTTAGCAGAAAGGCACCCAAATGATTAATGAATCAAACAGCCAAAAGCAACTACAATTAGCGACCGTCATGACGGGCGTATTAGTACCTATCATTATGGCACTTGCTATCTTGGAGTCCTACTACGTACTCGGTATAGCTATTGTGATTGAACTAGCTTTGATTGTCTGGACAGTCATGCTAGTGAAGTCGACAAAACAGAACAACCCGCCAACTGACCAGCGAGGCTAACGGGATGGAAAGCACCGTACAAACGCGAGTCTTACAGCTTTTAAGTGGAGTAGACACAACCTTCTCTGAACAACGTCCGAAGCTGGCATGGATGCGTTCTGATGTGCCAGCCGACGATTTGCAAAAATACACGGTTCTGTTTAGCGGAACTCCATTGCAGCAACCTTATATTCAGTTGCTTGGCGATCTGGGAACTGAAGGGGACGAAGCTGTTTTCGCAGACGGACTAATAGTCGAGACTTGCTCTATTTCTGGATTACCGTACATAGATATTCTCGGACCCACCTACGTTAGTTTTGAAACCGGCATAGACGAAGAAATCTTACGAGACATCCTTTGCGAGTTTGGCAGGCACGGACGTTTGCCCGCCTCTCTTCATGACAAAGCCCTGGTATTTGAACTTGCCGGGTTCGCGCCGGACGCCTATGACGTTGAACGAAGTATCGTCACCGAACTCGGCGAGGAACCGTGGCCTATCCCTGACGCGATCGTGAAGATACGCGAAGAGTTCCCGAAGCTCTCAAGCCAATTTGCTTCTGCTATGATCATGATCCGACGAATGAAGGATACGGGATCAGAGTTCGTGTTCGATCTTCCACGACATACAGGGAAGGAGTTAGACAATTTACTCCTGGCAAGAGATGTCTCTAACTACCGTTGCATGAACGTACACACAGGTCAGATTTTTTCGCTTGGTTATGACATGTACCGCGCGGTGCTCTCGCGTATAGATCCTCATCGGCTTGCAGAACTTCCAGGTGCGGAACTAGATGATGAGGTTTGCGAAGAAGCTTTTGCTGACCTGCGGGAAATCGTTCAGATATGACCATTGCAAATATCTCCGAACTCTTTGCACGGACGCTGTCTGCACGATCTCGCAGGGATCTTTACACCTCCGAAGGAGCGCAGCTCTACCGAAATTTTGTGTATAGCGATGAGGCCGAGATTCCCGAAGTGAAGCAAGCAGCCACTCATCTGAGGTCAGATGCGGTAGTAGGTGAACTCGCTTCGGGAGAAGGCCGCCTCTTGTTTAGTTTGGAACAAAGCCAGGTCAAAACCTATGTGGCTGTTGACTCCTCACCAGTCTTGCTCAGCGCGTTAGTTGAACGAGCGAGCAAACTAGATCTGGAAGCTGAACGGCTATGCGTGATTCAAAAAGATCTCTTGAAATGGACTCCCGCGCCAGAAACCTTTGATCTTCTGATATTCGGCGCGGGCACAGCTCGTCTTTTCGACAAAACCCAGCGAAATACAATCTTTACTTCCGTGCGGACAGCCCTGAGAAAAAACGGCGTGTTTTACGTTTCTACCTCCGAGTCCCTTGCGAGTGCAGATCGGCTCATCACGCTTGGACAAATGACTTTGCGCGGAGGCGAGAATGTAGTCCACTTCTACGACACTGCACTTGCAGACAAATCTGCGCGCGAAATTGGTTTTATCGTTTTTCCGGTTGGAAAACCGAATGCAATGGCCCGGATCTTCAGCTCAACCGTCCTGAACCTTCCAGCTGATGAGCTTGCAAGCGAACTGGAATTCGTAGGTTTTTCACCGATTGAACGCATAGAACGAGAATACAAGAGCGCCTCGGGGATAGATGAAAAGACCACATCATTCATCGTAAGCGTTGAGGAGTAGTATGCTTTGGGAAGCTCTTCTGCCGCCCTCTCAAATGGGAAATCCTGCACGGATGATTACCGGCGCGAACGGATATGAGCTGACTTTTGGTGACGGTAATAAAGCCATCTGTTTAACCAGTGGTTTATGGAACGTCAACTTCGGATACGGCAACGAGGTTGTTGCTGATCGAATTGAACGCGCGTACCGAAAACTTCACTACGCAACGTTGTTTCGCCATTCTCACCCGGACGCGCACGAAGCGGCACAAAGAATACTTCGAAAAATGGGCTGGAACGATGGGGCAGTAGTTTTTTCAACCAGTGGTTCCGCACTAAATGACACAATCGTAAAACTCGCGCTACATCGAGCTGCACTCGTGGGTAATAATCACGCTAAGACGGTGGTTAGCACCACGGGCAGCTACCACGGCATGACAATTGCTTCGATGCAACTGTCAGGCGATAATCTAAACCAGGCGCTATACGGGGCTAGATCCCCACGCTATGTGCACCTGCCGGCCGACGACCCTGATCCTTGGAGAGCGTTTTTTGAAGCGCGCGGTTCTTCTGTTGCACTTATCATACTTGAACCCCTGCTTGGAACAGGAGCTTTCCCCCTCTCCCCCGCCGTTTTAGACGTCATATTCCAGGCAAGAAAGCGGCACGGTTTTTTACTTTCAGCCGATGAGGTTGCCGTTGGTTTTTACCGGCTTGGTTCCCTAGCGGCGTCAATGAATTGGCCTGAGCCTCCGGATTTAATTGGTTTTTCAAAGGGGCTTACCAATGGTACTGAAGCAAGTGCCCTCATGGTGATATCGTCCCAGATCAAAGAAGAGTTTGTGCAGGCAGATTCTATGTTTGTTCACGGAGAGACACAGGCGGGATCACCCATGGCTACCGCGGCGATTCTTGGTGTTTTAGACTTCCTTGACTCGGTTGATATTAAAGCAATCTACGATCGGCTTTATGTAGCTGTCGATTCTGATTTGCAAAGGCTGGCTGACCTATACGGATGCAAGCGAAGAGGCCAGGGACTGTTCCAATTCCTCGCGGTTCCGAACGAACTGTCACAAGACCAAAGAGAAGAATTTTCTGCGTTGAAGCTGCACGATCATTTCCTCAGTCACGGTGTTTCTATACAACCGTCAGAGGGAGGAATACAAATTATCCCCTCTATAACTATGCCCGTGGACACGTGGAAAGAAGCAGCCCATCGCCTCGAAAATGGGCTACAGGCTCTAAACCATTTGGACGCGCAATGACGCTATTCATCTACGACGAGATTTGGGAAGAGCTTACTGTCCCCACGCCCGTTCGACAGCTCCTAAGCTCTGCTGACGTTAAGCTTCCAGTCACTCCCTCCTGCACGCTGGATGAGGTCGAAGAATTGTCAAGAATCACTGGACAACACGAACGCGTGTACGGCTTTGGGGGTGGTAGTGTTCTAGACAAAGTTAAGCTGGCGCTTTGGAACGAAGCAGAACCTATTCGTCCTTACGTCTCACGAGGCCGTGCTGGCGTCACAACGATTCCTCCTAGACAACCAGGTAACGCCATTCTAATCCCTACCACGCTGGGCACAGGCTCGGAGGCCAACACAAAAGCAATCCTGCAGATAAATCCGCATCGCCGTAAATTAGTCATGTGCAGACACGGCGAGGCCTTCGAATACCAACACGTTCCAGGTGTGTATGCCAACCTCACCAAGCAGCAGATTGCACATGGAGTTCTAGAAATAGTATTACGCACTGCCGGAATCGCCTCGATATCAACGGGAGTAGTTTCCACATTATTCACAGATATGTTCCACGAAGCTACTGAGTGTGCTCTCCGAGTGCATAAAGAGGAGCAAGCTGGGGAGCATTACCGGCTAATGGCAGATGTTGCCGAACTGTCCGCTAGAACTCACAGAACGGATTTTCCAAAACAGCAAAGAGTTTGGGTTTGGCCGCTTTGGTACCTTGCAAATGAGCTCTCGTCTATTGCTGCAGTAACAAAACTTGAGGCCTGCATCCCCCTCATGAATCCAGTCATGTCTCGAATCGGAAGTTTTGGATACGGATCAAAAGATGCCTTAGTTTCTCTCGAAAAAGAGATAAGTGAATCCTTAACTGACTTCGTCACTAGGATTGGCGAGCCGCTAGATACAAGGGTTGCTAAACGCATTACCAATGTCGATATGGACCTGCTCGTAGCTCAGACTCTTAGCCAGTGGGGAGGGGGCGCACTACCGCTCGGAAACGTAAGTAGAGCAGTGATACAAGAAATCTTTGCAGAGGCGGCGTCTCAATATGCATGACTCGAAGTTTTTTTCAAGTCTCTTAGCACCCGAAGTGGGTTTGGTTTCCAGTTATGACCTAGTTGCTATTAACACAGCTCCAACCATCTATAACCTGATCATTGACGTCGGGCAAAGACTCGGATCGGAGCATTTTGGTATCGACGATCGGGTTGGCGCTTGGGATGTCACCATGACAGGCGTATTAAGCAGAGGAATTGGCGAAGCTGTCGAACGCTTCGCTCTACGCCCCCGTTTGGAAGCAGATCCAATCCTGGGCAAGACGTTCTCTGATACGGCTAGTGAACTACCCCGGATAACTAAGGCACTGCGACTTCCTTCACCCATGCCAGATACGAGGTATCTGCAAGCATACCGCGTGAGGAGGCAAGACGGTCAACCGTTCGCAGACCGCGTTCTGATAGATGCCGATTGGGTGAACTTACCAACGTCCCGCCGGGCGCAACAAAAACGTTGGTTTGGAACGCCTTCGGGAACCGCAGCGCATATCGGACTTGCTTCAGCGATCGACTCTAGCTTGCGTGAACTGATCGAACGAGACGCCGTAACGCGCGCGTGGAACGGTTTGAGCCAAATAGAACACGTTGAGGCCGTCGACGTTCACTGCAAATCAGCACGGAAACTCAGACAGTTACAACGAAACCATCCGCTCCAAATATACCGCGTTAAATCCAGTATCGGTTCAGCATGGACATTCGTTGCCTGGGCAGTTAAAGAAACCCAGGCAACCGCAGGGAGTTCCCTAAAGGCCTGCCCAGCTTGCGCCGGGTTACATGCCTCTATTGAAGCACTGCAGGTTGGGGCACTGTTGCGTGAGATGAGAGACAACGCAACAAAAGCGGATGTCGTAACGACTAACTTTAAGGACACAAATTGTGCAGAGGTAAGTACTTTTGCTGACCTAAGTACAAGGCGCATGACCTTTTGGGCAAGTGCGGAAGGCGTATCCGCCTGGAAAGACTGGCACGCATCGTCAAGATCTAGGAGCATACAGTCAACCCATAACAAAACAATTTTAACTAGCGAGGACATCGCCGCTGTAGGTGCGACCCACGTATGGGTAGACCTTTCACCAAGGCTTCCAAAGCCTGTGATTGACAAAGGTTTCCGAGTGGTAAAGAGCTTTATCCCCGAACTATTCTCTCTTCCGATGAGCGAAGGCGAGCCCTGGAACTGCGTCCCAGATGGAAATCCGTTTGCACAATGGGAGCCCTTGCTCTAAAAGCTACAGAGTACTACCCCGGTACCATGTAGTGATGTGGCCCAGAGTCCCGACTAGGGGTGCTGGGCCACATCACTACATGTAGGTAGCAGCCTACTTTAACGGAACTCGCTATCCGAGAAGGGGGCGCCGAAGTCGATCGAGTCCAGCGAAGCGAGGAACGCCTCATCGACCTCACCAACCTGGAAATCAGCCTCAACGTAATCCGCGTTAGCCATCGCCTCTGGCGTGGGCTCCACGTGAATCTTGTTGTAGCGTGCAAGCCCCGTACCGGCCGGGATGAGCTTACCGAGAATCACGTTCTCCTTCAGACCAATCAACGGATCCGACTTCGCGCTGATAGCAGCCTCGGTCAAGATCTTCGTGGTCTCCTGGAACGAAGCCGCAGCAAGCCACGAATCCGTAGCCAGCGAAGCCTTCGTGATACCCATCAGCTCCGGACGACCTGCAGCCGGGCGACCGCCCTGAGCCACAGTTGCACGGTTGATGCGCTTGAAATCGACCTCGTCAACGAGCTGACCGGGCAGAAGCTCGGTGTCGCCCGGATCATCCAGAACCGTGACGCGACGCAGCATCTGGCGAACAATCACCTCAATGTGCTTGGAGTGAATGTCTACGCCCTGCGAGCGGTACACTTCCTGTACCTCATCAACCAGCTGACGCTGCGTCTCCGACTTGTTGCGGATGCGAAGCATCTTCTTCGGGTCAAGACGACCCGTGGTGAGCTTCGTGCCAACCGCGATATGCTCGCCCTCCTCCACAAGGAGCTCTTGGCGACGCGAAACCTCAACCACAAGGTCGGCCTCGCCATCATCACGAGTGATCACAATCTTGCGGTTGGTGGGATCAGTATCATCGATGTGGACCTTGCCCGCTGCCTCTGCCATCGTTGCCTCACCCTTCGGGGTGCGAGCCTCGAAGAGTTCCTGCACACGCGGCAGACCCTGCGTAATATCTGCAGCCGATGCAACACCACCGGTGTGGAAGGTACGCATCGTCAGCTGGGTACCCGGCTCACCAATCGACTGCGCCGCGATAATGCCCACGGCCTCGCCGATGTCTACGCGCTTGCCCGACGCGAGCGAACGGCCATAGCAAGCCGCACACGTACCCGTAGCGGACTCACAGTAAAGCACCGAACGCACCTTAATGGTGGTGATGCCCGCATCCACGAGCTTGTCGATCAAGACGTCGCCCACATCCGAACCTGCCTGCGCAACCACGTTGCCCTCCGCGTCCTTCGCGTCAGCCGCGAGCGTACGCGCGTAAGCAGTGGTCTCAACAGTGTCGAGGCGGTGCGCCTTGCCCTCTTCGTCCAGCTCCGCAATATCCATGTTGATACCACGACGAGTGCCACAGTCTTCCTCGTGCACTACGACATCCTGCGACACGTCAACAAGACGACGCGTCAAGTAACCGGAGTCAGCGGTACGAAGAGCCGTATCAGCAAGACCCTTACGAGCACCGTGGGTTGCAATAAAGTACTCCAGAACCGTGAGGCCCTCGCGGTAGTTAGCCTTAATCGGACGCTCAATAAGCTTTTGCTTCGGGTCCGACACGAGGCCACGCATACCGGCCAGCTGGCGCACCTGATCCCAGTTACCACGAGCACCCGAATCAACCATCTGGAACAGGTTGTTGCGCTCAGGGAACGCTTCTTCCATCGCATCTGCAACCTCACGAGTTGCAGTGGTCCAGATTTCAACCAGCGCGTTGTAACGCTCGTCTTCCGTGATCTTACCGATCTCGTAGTCGCGCTGAATCCGTGCTGCTGCTGCCTCGTGCTGGGCAAGAATCTCACCCTTATTTGGCGGCGTCATGATGTCATCAAACGCAATGGTGAGGCCAGACCAGGTAGACCAGTAGAAGCCCGCAGCCTTCAGCGCGTCAAGCGACTCGGCAACCAGAACCTTGGGGTAAAGCTCCGCAAGGTCGTTGACAACCCTGCCGAGAACCTTCTTGTTCACAACGGCCTCAACGTAGGGGTACTCCACTGGGAGAAGATCGTTGAACAGGGCACGACCAAGCGAGGTTTCCAGCTCGATCGGATCACCCTCGCTCCAACCTTCCGGAGCAACCCAGTTCTTCGGCGGCACAATATCCGTGAAACGAATAATCGCACGCGCGTTCAGATGCAGATCACCGCGGTCAAACGCCATGATTGCCTCAGCAACAGAGCTGAAGCGAGGCAGGATCGGCTCGCCCGTCTCCTCATTACGCGGAACCGGGATCGACGAATCCGGGTTCAGCGTGAGGTGGTACAAACCAATGATCATGTCGTGCGACGGCATGGTCACCGGGCGACCATCAGACGGCTTCAAAATGTTGTTCGAAGACAGCATGAGGACGCGCGCCTCAGCCTGCGCCTCCGCACCAAGCGGAAGGTGCACAGCCATTTGATCACCATCGAAGTCAGCGTTGAACGCGCCACAAACCAGCGGGTGCAGCTGAATAGCCTTACCCTCAATAAGCTGCGGCTCAAACGCCTGAATACCAAGGCGGTGAAGCGTAGGTGCACGGTTCAGCAGCACTGGGTGCTCGCGAATAACCTCATCGAGAACGTCCCACACCTCGGGGCGCGAACGATCAACCTTACGCTGCGCGGCCTTGATGTTCTGGGCATACTTCTTTTCAATCAGACGCTTCATAACGAACGGCTTGAACAGCTCCAACGCCATCTGCTTCGGCAGACCACACTGGTGAAGCTTCAACTGCGGACCAACCACAATAACCGAACGGCCCGAGTAGTCCACGCGCTTACCAAGAAGGTTCTGACGGAAACGACCCTGCTTACCCTTAAGCATGTCGGACAGCGACTTCAGCGGACGGTTACCCGGACCGGAGACCGGGCGGCCGCGGCGGCCATTGTCAAACAGGGCATCCACAGACTCTTGTAGCATGCGCTTTTCGTTATTCACGATGATTTCCGGAGCGTTCAGCTCAAGAAGACGCTTCAAACGGTTGTTGCGGTTAATCACGCGGCGGTACAGATCATTGAGGTCCGAGGTCGCGAAGCGGCCACCATCAAGCTGCACCATCGGACGCAAGTCCGGCGGAATCACCGGGATAGCGTCCAGAACCATTGCCTCTGGAACGTTATCCGTAGTGAGGAACGCGTTCACAACCTTCAAACGCTTAAGCGCACGCGTCTTACGCTGACCAGTACCGGTAGCAATAATCTCGCGCAGAGCCTCAGCTTCAGCCTCAAGATCGAAAGACTGCAGACGCTTCTGAATAGCAGCCGCACCCATCGCGCCCTTGAAGTAAATGCCGTAGCGGGCCTGCATGTCGCGGTAAATGAGCTCGTCACCCTCCAGGTCACCGACCTGCAGGGTCATGAACTTATCCCACACCTCTTCAAGGCGGGCAAGCCTCTGCTCGTAGCCACGACGGATCGCGTTCATGTCACGCTCACCAGCACGGCGCTCGCGGTCGCGAGTCTCCTGCTTATTGCCCTTCTCTTCCATCTCGGCAAGACGTGCCTCAAGAGCCTCCGCGCGGGCATTAATGTCGGCCTCGCGGCGAGCCTCAATGTTCTTGCGCTCAACCTCAAGCTCGTTACGCAGGGTCGGAAGATCCTCGCGGCGAGCCTCCTCATCAACCTCAGTGATCATGTAGGCCGCAAAATAAATGACCTTCTCAAGATCCTTCGGCGCAAGATCAAGCAGGTATCCAAGGCGCGACGGAACGCCCTTGAAGTACCAAATGTGCGTCACCGGAGCGGCAAGCTCAATGTGGCCCATGCGCTCACGACGCACGTCCGCACGCGCTACCTCAACTCCGCATCGCTCACACACGATGCCCTTGTAACGCACGCGCTTGTACTTACCGCATGCACACTCCCAGTCCCGCGTAGGACCGAAAATACGCTCACAGAACAAACCGTCCTTTTCCGGCTTGAGCGTACGGTAGTTGATCGTTTCTGGTTTCTTTACTTCGCCGTGGCTCCACTCGTGGATGTCGTCAAGAGTCGCCAGTCCAATGTGAAGCTTGTCGAAAGCATTGGCGTCGATCAAAGTGTTTCCTTCTGTAGTACACCGGGTCCAGCGTTGGATGGTCCGGCTCCCCTGCCGCCCGCTGGAGCGGCAAAGGCGCCTTCCCGCCACCACCTAAAACCGAGGTGGCGGGTAGGCGGACTAAATGTCGTCAAGCAGTGCGCCCGCATTCGGACGAGTGTCGAGCGTAATGCCGAGCTCCTCCGAAGCCGAACGCGCCGAATCGCTTTGCGTAGCAAGATCAATCGCGTTGCCGAAAGCGTCAAGAGCCTCAACGTTCAAGCACAGCGAACGCATCTCATACATGAGGACGCGGAAAGACTCAGGAATACCCGGCTCCGGGATGTCCTCGCCCTTCACGATCGAGTTAACAACCGAAACACGACCCTGCATGTCATCCGATTTGATGGTGAGCAGCTCCTGCAGAGCGTAGGCGGCGCCGTAAGCTTCAAGCGCCCACACCTCCATCTCACCGAAGCGCTGGCCACCGAACTGTGCCTTACCACCAAGCGGCTGCTGCGTGATCATCGAGTACGGGCCCGTTGAACGAGCGTGAATCTTGTCATCCACCAGGTGGTGCAGCTTCAGCATGTACGTGTAGCCAACCGCAATGCGGCCCGGGAACGGCTCACCGGAACGGCCATCGAACAACTGCGCCTTACCGCTTTCGTCAATCAGACGATCACCATCACGGTTAGGCAGAGTGTGCGAAAGCAGGCCCTTTAATGCCTCCGGCTCCAAACCGTCGAACACCGGCGTAGCAACATTCGTACGAGCCGGGGCCTTAATCCCCTCTTCTGGAATGTACTTCGCCCAGTTCTCGCCGTTCTTCACTGCCTCGGAAATGTCCCAACCCATCGCGGCAATCCAGCCGAGGTGGTACTCCAAGACCTGACCCAGGTTCATTCGCGGCGGAACACCCAGCGGGTTCAAAATAATGTCAACCGGCGTGCCATCCTCAAGGAACGGCATGTCTTCAACCGGGAGAACCTTCGACACAACGCCCTTGTTACCGTGACGACCAGCCAGCTTATCGCCGATCGTGATCTTGCGGCGCTGAGCCACGTAGACGCGCACCTTCTGCTGCACGCCCGGTTGCAGGTCATCCTCATCCGCGTTCTGCTCGCGAACACCAATTACGATGCCCGACTCGCCGTGCGGCACGCGCATCGACGTGTCGCGAACCTCGCGCGCCTTCTCACCGAAGATTGCGCGAAGCAAGCGCTCTTCCGACGTCAGCTCGGTCTCACCCTTCGGGGTGACCTTACCAACCAGGATGTCGCCAGCCTCAACCTCGGCGCCAATACGCACGATGCCACGCTCGTCAAGATCCGCGAGCGCATCCTCAGAAACGTTCGGGAGGTCGCGGGTAATCTCTTCGTAACCCAGCTTCGTTTCGCGGGCTGCGATCTCGTATTCCTCAATGTGAATCGACGTGAGGAGGTCATCTTGCACAACGCGACGCGACAAAATGATCGCATCCTCGTAGTTGAGGCCTTCCCAGGACATGTACGCAACCAGCAGGTTCTTACCCAGTGCCAGCTCGCCGCCCTGCGTTGCCGGGCCATCTGCAATCAGATCGCCAACCTCAACGCGGTCACCCTCGTTAACTGCCACAATCTGGTTGGTGCAGTTACCCGGGTTTGAACGGCCAAACTTCTCCAAGCGGTAGGAATCCGAGCCGCCCTCATCCGTCATAACGACAACGAGATCAGCGGAAACCTCGGTTACAACACCCGCACGCTTAGCGGTCACCATCTCGCCGGAGTCCATAGCGGCGCGACGCTCAATACCAGTACCCACCAGCGGAGCTTCCGTGGTAAGTAGCGGCACGGCCTGGCGCTGCATGTTTGCACCCATGAGAGCACGGTTAGCGTCATCGTGCTCCAGGAACGGGATAGCCGCGGTAGCAACCGACACCATCTGGCGTGCCGACACGTCCATAAGGTCGATCTCTTCAACCGGAACCAGTGCCGGGTCCTCGCCCGCAATACGGCAGACCACGGAATCGTCAACGAAACGGTTGTTCTCATCGAGCGCCGCCGAAGCCTGTGCGATCGGATGCGCGTTCTCTTCATCAGCCGTCAGGTAGTGGATCTCGTCCGTCACCTGGCCATCACGCACAACGCGGAACGGGGTCTCGATGAAACCAAACGGGTTGATACGCGCGTAGGTTGCAAGCGAACCGATAAGACCAATGTTTGGACCTTCAGGCGTCTCAATCGGACACATACGGCCGTAGTGAGACGGGTGAACGTCACGAACCTCCATGCCGGCACGATCACGCGACAAACCACCCGGACCAAGAGCCGAGAGGCGACGCTTGTGCGTTAGGCCAGCAAGCGGGTTGTTCTGATCCATGAACTGCGACAGCTGCGAAGTTCCGAAGAACTCCTTAATAGCAGCCGTAACCGGGCGGATATTAATCAGCGAGGTCGGGGTGATCGCCTCAATATCCTGCGTGGTCATGCGTTCGCGAATGGTGCGCTCCATGCGCGCCATACCGGTGCGAACCTGCGCCTGAATGAGCTCACCCACAGCGCGGATACGACGGTTACCGAAGTGGTCGATGTCGTCAACCTCAAGCGGGAGCAGAACCGGCTCGCCGCCACGCATGCCCGGGAACTGGATCTGATCGCGCTCACGGCCGCTGGCATTACCGCGCTTATGTAGCGCAAGCAGGTACTTGACCGTAGCAACGATGTCTTCAAGACGAAGCGTGGACTCGTCAAGATCAGCCTCAAGACCCAGCTTCTTATTGATCTTGTAGCGGCCAACCTTAGCCAGATCGTAACGCTTCGGCGTGAAGTAGAAGTTATTCAGCAGATTCTGTGCGGCCTCAGCCGAAACCTGCTCACCCGGACGGATCTTACGGTAAATATCCGTAAGTGCCTCTTCCTGAGTGGTGACCGTGTCCTTCTCAAGGGTCTCCAGCAGAACCGGGTAGTCCTCGAACTCAACGCGAAGTTCCGACTCGGTCATACCCAGCGCCTTCAAGAAGTGCGTCACCGGCTGCTTACGCTTGCGGTCAATACGCACGCCAACGGCGTCACGCTTATCAATCTCAAACTCCAGCCACGCGCCGCGCGAAGGAATAATCTTCGACGAGTAGATGGTGCGGTCCGAAGTCTTATCGGCAGCGGCCTCAAAGTAGACGCCCGGAGAACGGACGAGCTGGGACACAACCACACGCTCGGTACCGTTAATAATGAAGGTGCCACGCTCCGTCATGAGCGGGAAGTCGCCAAGGAACACCGTCTGCGACTTGATCTCACCCGTAGTCTGATTCATGAAGTCCGCTTGAACATACAGCGAAGCCTCATACGTCTTGTCTTTTTCGCGGCACTCCTCAACGGTGTACTTCGGCGGTTCAAAATGGAACTCACGGAAGTCCAGTGCCATCGTGTTGCCGACATCTTCAATCGGAGAAATCTCCGCGAAGATATCCTCCAACCCCGAGGTTGTAGGTAGCTTCTGAGCGCCAGAAGCATTTGCCTTCTCAACCCGCTCACGCCACTCGTCAGTTCCAAGAAGCCACTCGAAGCTCTCCACTTGAAGGCTAAGGAGGTTTGGCGCTTGCATCGGCTCGCGCAACTGCGCGAAAGAAATTCGTTTATTCGTGTGCTTTGCGGCAGATTCGCTCTGTGCAGCCAAAGGGGATCCTTCCCTGCTTTACTAATAATCAGCGCGCACGCCTCGAACCCCTCGTGTGATCTATACCCAACCCACGCTCAGCGCATTCATTAATTGCGTGCAGGCATAGTACACCTCGGATACAGGCGTAATGATCAGAATATCTAAGAGGGGGTACGAAACTCTACCCTTCGGCGCGTGCAGTTCATCACTTTCACCAAAGCGTGTAGCATGCCGTCCGCCACCAGAGCAGTTGAAAACGACATCGCGAATCAGACCCACGAATGCGTAGTTGCCAAAATAAAAGGAGCGCGCGGGAAAACC
>NZ_JRMU01000003.1:0-23946 GCF_000758775.1 Actinomyces sp. S4-C9
GGGAAAACCCGCGCGCTCCTTAGTAGCTTGAGCTAGAAACTACTTAACGGTGACGGTGCCACCAGCAGCCTCAATGTCAGCCTTAGCCTTCTCAGCGTCTTCCTTCGAAACACCGGAAAGGATGGTGGTTGGAGCACCCTCAACCTTGTCCTTGGTGTCCTTCAGGCCCTCGCCCGTGATGGCCTTAACAGCCTTGATGACCTGGACCTTCTTGTCGCCAGCAGCTTCAAGAACGACGTCGAACTCGGTCTGAGCCTCAGCAGCCGGAGCTTCGCCACCAGCAGCCGGAGCTGCAGCAACAGCGGCAACCGGAGCGGCAGCCTCAACATCGAACTCTTCCTCAAACTTCTTGATGAAGTCGGACAGTTCAACGAGGGTTAGTTCCTTGAAAGCATCAATGAGCTCTTCAGCGGTGAGCTTTGCCATTTTGGCACTTCCTTCCATTTATTCCTGCTGTAGAAGCAGATGTCAGTTTGATGGACCTCGGCACGGTACCGGGAATCCGGGGTGGCCTTAGGCCGCTTCTTCCTGCTTCTCGCGCAGGGCGTCGATGGTGCGCACAGTCTTGGTAGGCAGTGCGGCGAAAGCGAACGCAGCCTTGGACATTCCAGCCTTGAGGACGCCGGCGGTCTTGGCCAGCAGTACCTCGCGGGACTCAAGGTCAGCGAGCTTCTTAACATCATCAGCGGAGAGCTTCGCGCCCTCCATCACACCGGTCTTCAGAACCAGTGCGGGGTTCTCCTTAGCGAAGTCACGCAAAGCCTTCGCAGCGTCAACGACCTCGCCGTTTACAAACGCGATGGCGGTTGGGCCAACCAGGTCTTCTTCCAGGAAGTCGAAACCAACTTCCTTCGCAGCAATGGTGGCCAGCGTGTTCTTCACCACGGAGTACTGCGCGTTACCAGCCATCGAGCGACGAAGGGTCTTCATCTCCTCAACGGTCAAGCCGCGGTATTCAGTCAGCACAACAGCAGATGAAGAGCGGAAACGCTCCACTAGCTCTGCAACTGCAGCTTCCTTGTCAGGCCTTGCCATGGGCCCTCCTTCCGTGATCATCCGCCGGCCCAGAACAAACCCGGAGCGGGGAATAAAAAATCCCCGGCGCGCAAGGCACACGGGGCAGACAAAAAGTCTCACTCGTTCACCTGCGCAGGTTCCATCTGGATTACACCTCAATGAGGTACCAACGGTCTTTGGCTACCAAGTAAGGGTACCCAGCCGCGGCTACAAGTGCAAGCACGAAAGCACCAGAAGGAGGCAAATATGAGCGGTTTAACAAGAAAACTGGCCCCGGTATACCCGGGGCCAGTCACGTGTTTGAAGCTAGATTAAGCAGTCTTCACTGCGACATCCAACGGGATACCAGGACCCATGGTTGTCGAAACAGTAGCCTTCTTAATGTAGCGGCCCTTAGAGGAAGCCGGCTTCAGACGAATGATCTCGTCGAACACCGCGCGGTAGTTCTCCGCGAGCTGCTCAGCGGTGAAATTCGTCTTGCCAACGATGAACGCGAGGTTCGAGTGCTTGTCAACACGGAACTCGATACGACCGCCCTTAATTTCCTTAACGGCCTTCGCAACATCCATCGTTACCGTGCCCGTCTTCGGGTTTGGCATAAGACCACGCGGACCAAGCACGCGGCCCAGACGACCGACCTTGCCCATCATGTCCGGGGTAGCAACAGCGACATCAAAGTCGGTGTAACCGCCCTGAACCTTCTCAATGAGCTCGTCGCCGCCAACCTCATCCGCGCCAGCATCGAGCGCCTCTTGAGCGCGCTCGCCAACGGCAAAGACCAGGACCCTGGAGGTCTTACCGGTGCCATGCGGAAGAGAGACGGTGCCACGCACCATCTGATCAGCCTTACGCGGATCCACACTCAGGCGGAACATAACCTCAACGGTCGCGTCAAACTTGGTGGTCGAAGTTTCTTTAGCTAGCTTCATCGCGTCGAGCGGAGCGTACAACTCACCGGGGTGAATCTTCTCGACCGCTGCGCGGTAAGCCTTTGAACGAGTAGCCATATCTGCGTTTCTCCTTGCAGTTGTGGTGTCTGTGGGCGGCTATTGCCCTGCCACGAAATAGTTAGTGGAATCAGGCCTCAACCGTGATTCCCATGGAACGAGCGGTGCCAGCGATGATCTTCATAGCCGCATCAACGTCATTCGCGTTAAGGTCTTCCTTCTTCAGTTCCGCGATCTCACGAACCTGAGCCTGCGTTAGCGAGCCCACCTTCGTGGTGTGCGGGGTGCCAGAGCCCTTTGCGACGCCAGCAGCCTTCTTAATGAGCTGAGCCGCCGGAGGGGTCTTGGTGATGAAGGTAAACGAACGGTCTTCATACACGGTGATCTCAACCGGAATGATATTTCCGCGCTGAGACTCAGTAGCCGCGTTGTAAGCCTTCGTGAACTCCATGATGTTCACGCCGTGCTGGCCAAGAGCTGGGCCAACCGGCGGAGCCGGGGTTGCAGCGCCAGCCTGAATCTGGAGCTTAATCAGGCCGACAACCTTTTTCTTCGGTGCCATAAATTTGGGTCCTTTTACTTGTCAACTTTCCAAACTGCCATGTCGCAGATTTGGGCAGTGTCCCCTCTCAACCCTCGTGTAACCGATTTTGGGCACACGAATGCTGAAAGGGTGCACGATCGATAATCATAACGCCCACGCCGCCTCTAAAGCCAGACGGCGTGGGACACATCACCCAGATGGTGACTAGTCGATTTTCTCAACCTGATCAAAGTTGAGTTCAATCGGGGTTTCACGCTCGAAAATCATGATCGAGAGCGTGAGCTTACGCTGCTCCGGGAAGACTCCCGAAACCGTAGCTGGCATGTTCTCGAACGGGCCGTCCTTAACCGTGACGGACTCACCCACCTCGAACGTAATGGCCGGAGCAGTCACTACCTCGGCCGTCTCCTGCTGCTGCGCCTTCGAAACCCACATCGGGGCGAGCATATTAACGACCTCATCGAGGTACAGCGGAACCGGATCGCGGGCATCGCCCACAAATCCCGTAACCGCAGGAGTTTCCTTGACCACGCGCCAAGACTTCTCATTCATCTCCATGCGCACAAGCACATAGCCCGGAATACGCACGCGATCAACCTGCTTCTTCTTACCGGCCTTCGTCAGTTCCGTTACGGTCTCCATCGGAACCTCAACCTGATAAATCCAATCCTCAGCATTCTGCGAAACCACGCGCTGCTCAAGATTAGCCTTCACGCGGCGCTCATGCCCCGAGTAAGAATGGATGACATACCAATCACCCGGCAAGTAGGACAGCTCCTCGCGCTTAGCTTCAATCGGATCAACAACCTCGGTCTCCTCGCTTGGAGCCGAAGTGGCCTCCGCGGAAGGCGCTTCCCCATCAGTTGCGGCCTCTTCCACAACCTCCTGGGAAACGGACTCCTCTACGGCCTCGGACGCGACTTCTGGAGCCTGCTCGCCTTCAAACTTCTCTTCAGTGCTTTCCTGATCCACCTAGGACCTCCTTGAACACTTCCTAAATAGGCTAAAAAAGTAACACACCCTGGGCGGAGCCTCGGGTGTGTCTATCAACGATATGAGTTTAACGCATAAGCGCGGGATTTACTATCCAAAAATCCAAACGCTCAACTGGCCAAACGCAAAATCAAGCAGACCTGTGTAAATCATGATCGAAACCACGAATACCAGCACGACCAAGAAATAGGTCCACCATTCTTCCTGGCTAGGCCAAATAACCTTCTTCAGCTCGGCAATGACCTGGCGAATGAACAGCAAGATGCGACCAAAAACGTTCAAGTCTTCCTTGACGTTTGGGTTCTGCGAAGACTTCGTCTGGTCTGACATCTTCTTCCTCCTGCATAAACTACAAAGAGCAGGGCAGGCGGGACTCGAACCCACAACCGCCGGTTTTGGAGACCGGTGCGCTACCAATTGCGCCACTGCCCTACGCTCATACCCGGCAAGCGAATATGTGCGACGTCAAGCATAACCCGACACGGCTACCAAGTCCAACTGTCACCCTCTAGCGCCAGCTTTGCGACACAAATAACAGTGGCTTACCATGTGCCGTCCAGTAATCGGGCCCGCACTGCTAATACCGGGCTTCAGTGTTTAGGCTTAGCACGTGAGCAAAAATCGAGTATCAAAACGCCTGGGTGCCATTGCGCCATCAGCCACCCTCGCAGTATCAAACCGCGCAAAAGAACTTAAAGCCGCAGGCGAACCCGTTATTGGATTCGGCGCGGGCGAACCCGACTTCCCCACCCCCGACTACATCGTGCAGGCCGCCGTTGCCGCCGCGAATGAGCCGGCCATGCACAAATACACGGCCAACAAGGGCCTGCCAGAGTTGCGCCGCGCGATTGCGGAAAAGACTCTGCGAGACTCCGGCGTTGAGGTGGACCCCGAAACGAACATTCTGGTCACCAACGGCGGCAAGCAAGCTGTATTCCAGTCCTTTGCGGCCGTAATCGACCCGGGTGACGAAGTTCTACTTCCCGCCCCATACTGGACTACCTATCCCGAAGCCATCACCCTGGCCGGAGGCATTCCCGTTGAGGTCTTTGCCTCCGCCGAACAGGAATACAAAGTCACCGTCGAGCAACTCGAAGCGGCCCGCACCGAACGCACCAAAGCGCTCCTCTTCTGCTCACCCTCCAACCCCACCGGTTCTGTCTACACTCCCAAAGAAGCCGAAGCCATCGGCCGTTGGGCGCTAGAAAACGACGTGTGGATCCTCTCCGATGAGATCTACGAACACCTCCTCTATGACGATGCCAAGCCCGCGCACCTGCAAAAGCTTGTGCCCGAGCTTTTTGACCGCATCATCGTTATGAACGGTGTTGCCAAGACCTACGCCATGACCGGGTGGCGTGTGGGCTGGATGATTGGCCCGGCAGACGCCATCAAGGCCGCATCCAACTTCCAATCCCACCTCACCTCCAATGTGTGCAACGTTGCCCAGCGAGCTGCCCTCGCAGCCGTGTCCGGTGACCTCGCCGCCGTTGAAGACATGAGGCAGGCATTTGACCGCCGCCGCAAGAAAATGGTGGAACTACTCAGCCAAATCGACGGGTTCAAGGTTCCCACCCCGAAGGGCGCGTTCTACTGCTACCCCTCCGTTGAAGGCGTTATTGGCCGCGAGATTGCCGGCACGAAGATCGAGTCTTCCGCCGACCTCGCCGAAGTTATCCTCAACGAAGCCAAAGTCGCGGTAGTACCGGGCGAAGCGTTTGGCCCATCCGGCTTCATTCGCCTCTCTTACGCTCTAGGCGATGACGACCTTGTAGAAGGCGTAACTCGC
Source organism: Actinomyces sp. S4-C9 (assembly GCF_000758775.1). NCBI lineage: Bacteria > Bacillati > Actinomycetota > Actinomycetes > Actinomycetales > Actinomycetaceae > Actinomyces > Actinomyces sp. S4-C9. Next base: position 5,291 of record NZ_JRMU01000003.1, read on the forward strand.
ATCAAGAAGCTCATTAACGGCGAGAACTAACCGCTTCCTTTCAATGGTGGCCAGACCCGCTTGTGAAGTGTCCCCCGGAAGTTGGACTGGATTATTCAGTTTCTTTTTCTGGGGGACATTTTCATGGTTTCTTCTTGCCACGCACTTGCACTGGCCGAGCGTAAAGCGGGCGAAACTCAGCGCACTTTGACAAACTTGAAAGCATGAAAGCTGAATTAAAGAAGCATTACGCGGATGATCCCAAAGCAACCGTTCTGATTCTGCACGGATACGCCGAACATCAAGGACGATACGGCCACCTGATTGACAGTCTGGTTGAAGCCGGTTTCGACGCCGTCACCTATGACCAGTACGGGCACGGCACCGCTACCGGCCCTCGCGCCAGAGTTGACGTGGGCCAGCTCATCAAAGACCACCTCGAAGCGCGCGAGCAGGTTCGCCAGCAGATGCGCACCGAGGACCTGTTCCTATTCGGCCACTCCATGGGAGGCCTCATTACCGCCGCCTCAAACCTCATCAATCCACGAGGCGTCACCGGCGTTGCCCTCTCCGGCCCCGCATTCAGCACAGCCGGCGGCATTGAACGAGACAAAGTGCGTGCCGTTGCCAAAGCCGTACTCAAGTTTCCCGCAGGCATGCCCACGGCCGCGCTGGATGCGAAAGCGGTTAGCTCTGACCCTGACGTGATTGCCGCATACAAAGCCGATCCGCTCAACTACCACGGGCGCGTTCCGGCCCGCACCGCCGCAACCATGATCTTGCAAGGTCTTGAAACGCTTGAGCGCGCCAACAAATGGCAAAACCCACTCATCATCTTCCACGGCTCCGACGACACTCTGGCAGACCCTGCCGCCTCTTGGGAGTTCTCGCAAAAAGCACGCATGAGCGGCGCCCCCGTTGAAATGATCGAAGTTCCCAGTGCTCGCCACGAGGTTTTCAACGAACCACACGTGAACGGAATGCTCGTGGAAACCCTCAACATGTGGATGTTTGGCATCCTTCGTGCCAAAGCCATTACAGACCCGCAGAACTAAGGTTTAGGAGGCAGACGTGAGCCGCAGGAGCTGGCCCTAGCGGCTAGCCTTAGGCGGGCCGTAACGGTAGCCTCAGAATCCATCCAATCCGAGGTCTGTCCACCACTGTGCTCTCTTGAAGCGTGCTCTTGCTTCGGTCTCGCCAAAACATAGCGAGGCCGAAGCTGCAAGCGACAGCGTCACCGCCGCGCACCAGACAGAGCCGAGGCTTTGATGCCTGCCTAATGCACGGCGCATAAGCTACGCTGTGTGCATCTGAAGTATTGATTCGGCTAGTGCGGAAATTTCCCCCAATGGAGCCGTGGAAATCATTCCCGGGAACTCCTCGTGGAAGGCATTTAGAGCTGGCAATTCGTAGACGGCACATCTGAGTCCGCATTTCAACGCTTCATAAACCCCGTATCCAAATGATTCCAAAAGTGACGTAGATACGAGCACGGCGGAATCCCCAAGTTCACGATAACGTTTGGCGAGCTCTTGTTGCGGGACGTTATAGAAGATGGACACGCGATCTTGCACACCTGAACGCGCTATCTCTGCCATTAGGCCAACTACCATCTCAGCAGGGACTCTTCCTGAAAAATACATCTCCCCTGCGTAGTTTTCGGGAAGATTACCCAAGACTCTGAGAAAATCGTTGTATCCCTTTGCCCGGGAAAACTGACCCACCCAAATAAGCGTAGGCGACAAGTCAATACCATGCTCATGCTTATCTACAAAGAACATGTCTTCATCAACTTGGTTTGGCACTACCCGAACAAGTCGTTGCGCATTTGCAGGGAGCAGACTTTGGATGATGCCCGCCAGATAATCTGAGGGAACCCGCACTTCATCTACTCGTCGCAGATCAAGCTTTTCCACTTCAGATGAGAGCACCCGTACATCGGAGGAGTGGAACTCATACACCCGTAGCGCAAGAGGTAAACTCTCAAATACCTTGTTCGCAATTTCTGGCGCTGAAGTAAAAATAACTTCATCGTACCGACGTTGGCTTAAGGTAAACGTCAGGTAATTCTCGAGCCGCTCTTTCCTGACCAGTCTGAATTCTACGTTGGGTAGCTCGTCAAAAATATTTCCGCCACCACTGTCGTTGGAGAAAAGGAGATCGAACTTATGGCTCGGGAGGTTTTTAGCTCGAGTACGCAGAACCGTTCCCATGCCTCCCTGGGTCAAATTCGGATAATAGTGGAGAACCCTCATTAGTCTTCCTTTCCGATTTCGTTGATGAAGTTCAAAACCTGCCTGGCGCGGCTACTCCACTTCGCATCTTCAACTAGTACTTCTACTGAATTGAGCTCTTCTTGCGTCCACTCAGCTTCCATATGTAGCCTAATCTGGTCGATAAAAGACTCGAGAGTGGCATAAACAGTTGTAGCTGGATATGTACTTACACTTCCCATCTCGGCCGACACGACTCTGTTAGCACACGCCAGGTATTCATAAATCTTGTTCGGGTCTACTCCTCGAGTTAGAGGCGAGTCAACGAACGGTATCAACGCCACTTTCCAACGAGGCATGATCGTCTCAAGCTCTTCGTGATTCTTCGGCCCCAGTATCTTCAAGTTATCTGGTGCGATTAGATTATCCGGCGCTCCATGCCCAACTATTTCAAACGTGTAATCAGGTAATGCCTTTGCAGCAGCCATTACATACTGCCAATTGAACCATGCAGGAGTTAGGTGGCCGACGTAACCGACTACTTTCAAGGGCTGTCTTTCAGCTATCTGTTCAAGACTTCGATACTTGGAAAACACATCAGCAAGTTCTGCCCTCACGCCGTTGGGAATAACTTTAGGCTGCCGATCAGGATGCGCGACCGCCTCCATCTTCCGAGCTAATGCACCAGAAACAGTAATGATCGCGTCAGCTCTCTGCGCTACGAACACTTCGAGGCTCGGATCGTACCACTTTGAGTAGCCAACCCGTTTGAACTCCTCCATGTTGTCCCGGATTTCATAGACGGTTGTCCAACCGTTTCGGTTGAACCGATCAATAACGCTTGCAGCATTCCAATCGGGGAAGGACGTGCAGTAATAGACCTTTGGCCCTTGCCATTCAAGTTGAAGAAGTTCATCCACTACCGCATGGAAATCATTTCTGGGGAACTGCACGAGTCTTTCGTCCACGGTATTCTCATGCTCCTGCAAACTCGAGAACGGCATGTATACCACCGTGGCACTGGCATTACAGAATTCCTGTGCAAGATTATTTGGCCTAATAGCCAGTGTTTGGTGCCCCAGCGGGGGCGCTGTCGAATCAACGAAAATAAGGGGTTGTTCTTTATCCTCGGCTGGCAAAGCCTCAATGCTGTTGAAGACTTGTTCAACAGTACGATGGAACTCATATTCAAAATGCGGGGCGCCGAGTATGCTTCCTTTTGCCGACCAGTTTGCAAAGCTTGATACTCGTATTTGAGAAACTCCCTCAGGCAAATCTATTACAGCCGACGTATCTTTTTTAGAGTCACGAGAAGCGAGGCAGTTAATGAACGCGCCCTGAACAGGGTGGTGTGGCAGACTCGCTGGGCTGAGCATTTCGGTCCCGGCAGAATCGAAAAGTTGAACCTTTAGGGGCAGGTTTGTTCCTGTTCCAGGTGCAACAGTGATGTCAACTTTTACCTGCTGTGCTCCCGGATCCACATTTTCACTAAAATCATAGTTTTCGTAAGGAATCGAAAGAGGGGTTCCGGATTGCAAGGCTCCAGGCGTCGGGCCTGGAAGGTACTCTACGGCACCCAATACCAAAGTTTCTATGTCAGCTTTCCACTGTCGTCCAGTCAGACGAATGAGGGTGGCGTTGGCAGGGACGCGGAAAGCTGCATGAGTCACCTTGGGATTCTCAATCGGCCCACTTTCAATGTAAATGTAGTCTCCAACCAAGCTTGACTTGTGGGGCCAATCCAAGATACGGATAACCTCGCCCGAATCATCAAGACATTCAATCTTCACCAATGCGGCGCCGGCCACTTCTGGCGATGACGACACAGATTCTATCCAGAATTGGAAGTTCTCTCCGGCTTCGACAGGCACTTCAAGAGCAAGATTATGAATTGGCTCTAACTTGATATCGCTAAACTGCTGGTCTCGAAAAAAATCCAAGAATTGCATTTTCAACGAAGGTACCCGATCCCTAGTGGCCCTCATACGAGCTTTCCTAAGCAAGTTTTTACCTGACGAATGCATAGTAATCCTCAACTTTTCGGTTTTGAGTCTTCATTTTCATTTTTCATGCCTTTTGCGTCATTTGTCATGCACCTGGCTCGGCTCAACGTCCCTAGCTGACTGCTAGGGCTTACGCACGCGACAGCGCTCTAGCGTCGACTGAGCCCGTCTAAAAGTCCAAACCTCTAAGCTGGTTCGGATCCTTTATTGCGTAGCTTCCGGATAAACGTTTCTCGGCATCCTGCCACATACGCCCGAGCCGAACAGCCTCCGCGCTACTCATTATTTTCCGGTTCTTGTAATAAAAGGTACCTGGAGTAAAAGTAATCTCTCCAAGGTAAATACCATTCACAGTGTTGTACAGGTCCACGCGACAGAACGCTGTTGCCACCGCAGTAGAAATCCTCTTTGCAACGTTCAGTAGCTCCTGCCAGTTTTCCGGCACCTGGGATTCAACAATCGATTCCAGATGTGACATCCCCGGCGCAATCCCATAACGATTAGGCAAATCGGGGAAAGGCATAAAATCACCATCGAAATACATAGCTTCTACCGGATTTTCGAGATGTTGTTCCATTAAGATCATGCCAATTTCACCTTGAAAACAGTAAAAGCGGATGTCTGCAGGCGGCACCGAACCATCTATGCCCACGAGGAGCTCTTCGGCTATAAAAACGTCATTAATTGGACTATCCGAGTAGCGCGCGCTGACATCATGAGCTTCCTCAATGAGTTGCTCTGCGGAGAAGACATCGCGAGAAACGATATCTTCCCACTTGTCCTCCTTGCGTTCCAGCAATCTAACGCCAATGGAAGTAGAGGCAAACGCTGGCTTCAAGGCAAACGACTTAGGTAACTGGCTTGCCAATACGGTTTCAATTGGACCACTGATATAAATCGAAGGCGCCCGCACACCGATCAGGTCAGCGAATTGCCTCGTACGCGCCTTTGCTCCGAGATATGACGGCAAGAATTCATCTCGCCCTGACAAGCGTCGTTCCAACAGTGAAAAGTAATCCATCGTCTACCCTTCTAATTGAATCCGGAAATTGGGGCAGAGATATCGTGACTACCTACAAGCCTTGAATGACGCAGGATCTCCACCGAGCTCGCCTTCCATGTATGAGAACTCCCTAACCGATTCTGTGTAAAGCCGTATCGGCCAGTGGCCCAAATCTTACCCCCCGAATCCGATACTGCCTTAAGGAACGCCGTGTCTTCACCCGAGCCGACATCCTCGAAACCGATATTCAACATGGTCTCACGCCTAGCCACGATAGTAGGGCCAGATACGAAGCCAGTGAAAAAGTGCTCCTGCCCCGGATAGGTAATTACCGAACGCCTGACACCATTGAGATACAACGTAACAAAGTGGCTTTTCTTCCCACACACATCCGCTGCCATCGAATCAATAGCATCAGCCTGTTCTAACAAGTAATACGGCCCATAATCGTCGTCATCATCGATTTTAGCCACAATAGGATAATCCGCTCGCGCGATCAGAAAATTGTAGATGCTACCTAAACTAATAGTCTCATCCTGATAAAACCACTGCGCGTTCAAGGCTAGATCGTTAGCTAGGTTTTTATGCTCCGGAGTGGCCTCGAAACCATGCGTAGCTACTAGCAGTTGTACCTCGACTCCAACCTGCTTTCCTACTTGTTTCAGCAGGTGCGGAATCTGGTTTGGCCTATTTGTGGATGCCATAATCGATACTCGGGCTTTACCAACCACGTGATTATTCAGGCTGACTCGTTTCAAGATTTCATCAACGCGATGAGAATAAGTATGTCCCAAAAGAATTTTCATGCGCGCCTCATAGGAGAATTCGTCACGCAAATCCGGAGACATCCGTAGAGCTTTTATCCAGTTAGCCGCCTCATCGCTATCTGCTACCTGAATAACTCCATTTCCAAAGACGCCTTCTAACGCTGGGCTCGACGCGGAAATGACCGGCGTACCGCAGGCCAGAACCTCGAAAACCCGCCGAGAAAACATCGTCGTGCTATTCGGAATAGAATTAACATTCAGAAAACAGTTGTACGACCTGTACGCACGAAGCATCTGTTCATACGTCAACTCGCCTTTTACATACGGTTGATACTCTTCGGGGAACCGATATTCGGAACCGACATCCTGAAATCTTGAATAGATGTCTAAACTTCCCGAGCCGGGCGTTATCGATTTAAGCGTGCCTTCTAGCAACATGTTAATTTGTTCGGCACGCTCCGGGAACTTGTGATTGAAATAAGTTCCCGCAAAACATACATCCCCTGGTTTAGTTGAGCGACTACCAGGGTTGTGAATAACCGGTTGCGCTCCAAATAGGAGGGCCCCCACACGGTCATGTTTGAGCACCTTTTTGTAACGCTCAATCAGATCCCGCTCGGTGGTAAACACCCAATCAAATATTTTTGCAGTATCGATGAAGTCGTCGAAGTGATACGGATCTTCCTTATTCCAAAATACGGTGGGAATACCGAGCTCTTTACAAGCAGCCACAAGCTTTCGCAAGGCTTCAGAAGGCGCGGAACTACCCGTCAGCTGATACTGCCATGCATCCGAGTTCCCATGCCAAGCAGACTCCACAAATAGAAGGTCTAAGCTCTCATAGTGATCACGCCAGTCACTAGGTCGCAACGGAATCTGCTGCCACTCGTAACCAAATGCCAATTCGGAAAACGGATCCAGGATCGTACCGACACGCATTGCACGGCGAGGTTCTGTTACCGGCAGGTCGAAACCCCTATTAAACTGCTGCCGGTTCGCCGCCGCACCGTCAAGGTGCTCCTGGCTACGGTCTACTCCAGCACCATTCTCAGCTCGAAAACGCCGCAACCCTGCCCACCCGGAGAATCGAAAATGCCAGAATGCTCGTCTAGCATACTGGATTTTTTGGGCGAGCATTTCCCTACTATTTCTTGTCATAGCTTGCTAACGCTCTAGACGAAGCTCACCTTATTTCCGCCACAAGCCTGTGGTATCAATCAACGTCTTGTCTGCAGACGCCGCCAGATCAAAGCTTGCGAACTCGCGGTGAGACACTAAGAGCACCAGGATGTCTGCCTCGTCAATCACCTGCTTCGCTTCGGTGAACTCGACGTTTGGATACTCCTGAAGTTGGCGCGGAAGGCTGTCAATATTTGGCTCCACCACCATAATTCGCGCATCAGGGTATTCAGCGGCCACACGTGTTGCGATACCAAGAGCAGGAGACTCTCGCAGATCATCAATATTGGGTTTAAACGCAAGTCCAAGCAAGCCAATGGCGGCAGAACCACCTCTGCTCTTAACCGCTTCGTCAATCTTAGAGATAACCCAATCTGGCTTCGCGTCGTTAATCTCACGAGCCTGTTTAATCAGCTTCGCCGTCGGGGTAGCAGCCACGATAAACCAGGGGTCAACCGCGATACAGTGTCCTCCCACACCTGGCCCGGGCTGAAGAATATTCACCCGTGGATGACGGTTGGCAATCTCAATCAATTCCCAAACGTCGATGCCTTGCTCATCACAAATCAGACTCAACTCGTTGGCGTAAGCAATATTCACATCCCGGTACGCGTTCTCCGCCAGCTTACTCATTTCCGCTGTACGCGCGTCGGTAAGAAGAATCTCTCCGGTACAACAAGAGCGGTACACCTCAGCCGCCCTCTCTGTAGCTTCGGGCGTTGTCCCGCCGACAATCCTGTCGTTAGTTCGCATTTCGATGATAATGCGACCAGGTAGGACTCGCTCGGGAGCATGAGCGAATAAGATTCCCGGCTCACCGTTTCCCTTCGGATCACGCAGTTCCGGTCGCGCAGCAAACACACGCTCTTCCATACGATCCGTAGTGCCCGGTGGAACCGTGGACTCAAGGATCAAAAGCTCCCCGCCACGCAACTTCGGGATAATCGCGTCCGTTGCAGCGTCGATCGCAGTGGCGTCCAACCGGTTATTCTCGTCAAGTGGCGACGGGACTGAAACGATGTATACCTCAGCTTGGGGCATTTCTTTCTGCGCGATCAAGTCACCCGATTCAACTGCTGCCGCCAAGGCCACTTCGAGCCCCTCTTCCACAAACGGCAACTTCCCCGCCCGCACATAATCAATCGTACGATCAGAGACATCAACCCCCGTTACTTTCCAGTTACTGTTGGCTAGTACCACGGCAGTAGGAAGGCCAATGTAGCCCAGACCTACAACGGCGATTTCTTTTTTCATAAAAGCTCAAGTCTCCGTATCGTATTTGTATTATCAAGATCTAGCATTATATATATCGCATTAACATGCTCTCGGGAAGTCAAATTTGTATGGTATCGATAACGCGATTAAGTTGGCGGATCAACAATAAATCATTAAGGAGACAGGTGTCATGGGCGCATTCCAATCACAGATTGCTTTTGTGAAAAAAGCAGCCTGGAGTCTTCGAAACCAGGGTCTGTCTGGCGCACGCAGATACCTGCGCGGGAAAGGGATTAATATCCCCAGCGCAAGCAGAGTACGAAACTACTTTGCACCGACCTCTCTAAAATTCCAAAACTGGCCAATCCCTCCCGCGAATCGCCCAACCCATGAACTAACTGTCGGTGTAATCGCGGATGAGTTCTTCCGCCGCGCATACGAATACGAATGGAACGCGGTTTACCTCACTCCAAGCAAATGGAAGTCCGAACTAGATTCCACCAAAATTGATTTCTTGTTCGTCGACTCTGCTTGGCAAATGGAGGCGAGTGAACCCTGGCAATACCAGATTTTAGGAAAAAGCGCTCCCAGCGAAGAACTCGTAAGGCTTGTCCGCTACTGCCAATCGGCCGGTATACCAACTGTATTTTGGAATCGCGAAGATCCACCTCATTATGATGACGCCATTGAAACAGCAAGACTATTCGACTGGGTATACACAACAGATGCCAATCGCGTTCCAAGTTATATGAAAGACCTCGGTCATAAGAATGTGGGAGTATTGCCGTTTGCCGCTCAAGTGGCAATCCACAATCCGATGGCGTTAATGGATGGTTTCGAGGTAGCCGAAAAACGCGATGTTGCCTTTGCAGGAGCGTATTACGGAAACAAATACCCCGAACGTAAAGCTCAATTAGAAACACTCCTATCCGGATCGATAAAAGCCGAGGAACGCCTAAAGTATGGTCTAGATATTTTTGCCCGAGATATGGGAGGTGGAAAACTCTATCGTTTTCCAAACGAATTTCGACCAAATATTCGCGGCTCACTCACCTACCCTCAGACGCTTTCCGCTTACCGCGCATATCGCGCATTCATCAACGTGAACTCGGTTGTAGACAGTCCGACAATGAGCTCAATGAGATTATTTGAGTTGCCTGCCTGTGGAACTCCCATAATCTCCACACCAACACCCGCGACCACTAATTTCTTCACGACAGACATGGTCGCTCAAGTAAACACTCCAACTCAGGCAGAGTTTACTGTTCGATCCCTGGCTACAAATCCAGATTTAGCAGACCGAATGGCATACCTGGCCCAGCAAGAAATCTGGCACAAACACACCTATACCCATCGAGTCGACCAGATTTTGCGGGATATCGGCATGGAGGACGCCACCTACTGCCCTCCAAGTGCCACCGCGATGATCTCTACAAACCGTCCCGGTCAAATCCAACATGTATTAGATACACTCGCCCGGCAGCGCAATGTAGAAATGCAAGCACTTATCGGCACACATGGGTTTGTTGCCACCAGCGAAGATCAAGCCTATGCCCGCGATCATAACCTTGAAATCCAGTGGGTTCCCCTAGATACAGAGCTTTCTTTGGGAGCTTGCTATAACCGGCTCATCGACCGGGCGGACGGAGACTACATTGCCAAGATTGATGACGACGACATTTATAGTTCAAACTATCTTTTCGACTCATTACTTGCAGCAAGATATTCACGCGCTGACGTGGTAGGAAAGCACGCACATTACATGTATCTGGCGGATAAGAATCTAACTGTCTTACGTTTCCCCAAATGGGAAAACCGATTCACTCAGTTCGTTTCCGGCCCTACAATCCTTGGGTCGGCCAACATTATGAAACAGATCCGCTTCGCAGATATAACCGAAGGCGAAGACTCCGACTTCCTCCGTCGCATAACTCAAAATGGCGGCACCATTTATTCGGCTCAGCGATTCGGCTTTACCCAGATGAGACAGGCGCAAAAGGCGACACATACGTGGACGATACCAAGTGAAGAGGTGATAGCTACCGGACGCATCTCCCATTGGGGACTTCCCAATGAGACAGAGTTCCCCTTGGGGGTACCGAACTCTGATCTATTGAGAGAGCGATCCTAATACGCCGAAATGACCCGGCAACTCCAGTTTGCTTGGCCCACCCGCGTGTATTTGCCTACCATTTGCTGTAAATACAGAATTGTCCACCGCCCAAGTATGACTTGTGCTGGATCGCGCCCTCACAAACCCGAATCTAGAACCTGCATAAATTGCGGCCCCCTTTTGCGAAGCTCTTCTGAGGAAATCACTGTCTTCCCCCGTTGAGATATCTGCAAACTTAATTTCGTCAGCGAAATCTCTGCTGCACAGCAACGTTGGTCCTGCAACCTCATGCACAAACTTATTCTCATCCGCTTCAAAACATAGAAGCGTACTGTCTAGCGATTCCAGATAAACAAAAGTAGATCGTTTACCGACTATCTGCGCTTCGGAATACCGGTGCGCTAAAACCGAGTCGAGAAGGTACGTAGCATCATAAAAGTCATCGTCATCCATTTTTGCGATGTATGAAGCATCAGCTCGCGCAATCATTTGATTGTAAATACTGCCCAACGATAAGTGACTATCTTGCTCAAGCCAGATGATCTCCAAGTTCAGATCCCTCGCTAGGTTTCTGACCGATTCCGGAGCTTCAAAGCCATGTGTTGAGATTATTGGCTGAAGATCGACTCCACGTTGCGCTGCCAAGTACTCGATGACGTGTACCAATTGTTCGGGACGAACTGTACTTACCATGGGAGCAACAGAAATCTGACTATGCTGTGCGTTCTGGTTTCCAAGCGTCTTAATGATTTCGTTAGCCCTGTGCCGATACGTATTAGAAAGCCAATAGTTCTGTCTGGCCACGTAAGCCTGCCACATTCGGTCGATGTCATTATTGCCATCAGGAGCCGGGGACTCACACACAAGACCGTCACAGGCGTTGATTTCCATGTGGCGTCGCGAGGGGCTGGCGCCTGCCTGTTCGGTTGAGTCAACGAAATACTTGTACATGCGATAGGCACTAAGTTGTTCCTTGCACGGCAACCCTTCTATCTTCTTAATGGGGGTCGTATTCTTTCGCTTCAACGTTTTGCCGTTAACTGTTATCACACGCGGGTTATGCACCATGGGCTGAACAGCTGGAGAAAGGTTTACTACTGCCGTGAATTGGGTACGCAGTTTTTCATCAATGCTGACTGTCGAATCGTCCAACCACAACACACTTGGAAGACTTAACTGCGTGCATCGAGCGAGAATTGCCGGCACATCTTCCCACCCCCTCAGTGAGACAGCTGAACTTGTCACCAAGAGTAGATCCAAGGAATCGTCTAACTCGGATTGCCACTTGGTAATGCTCAAAGGCACTTGCTGCCATTCATACGAGAAGCCCATCTCTATAGATGGACTAGCAATCACTGCCACTCGTATAGGCAGCGGATCCAACGGTTGTGGCACAGGCCACTGCGGGAATGCTCTACCGGCAACTTTTCGGGGCTCTTTCCCTCGGCGAACAAGACGCTGACGCCGCAAATACTCTCGTGTGGCTCCGCCAATACCTGCACGCGAGTACTGCCAGGCGCGGCGAATCTTGTAAGCTAGGGTAACAGTTTTCATATAGAATCTCGCAACAAAACGCATTCTACATCTGGTTGCCCAGGCAGAAGAAGTCAGTTTTGCAATATGTATAAAGTGGGAGTGGCGCTATCTTGAAACGTATCGTAGCAGTTCTATCGGGATTAGCTATCCTTGTTGGGATTGGAATATACGGCTACCACAGCAACGCCTATGGGCCGATCGTTAACTCATACGAGAAGGCGGTAGCCGAAGAAACTGGGCAATTCAATGCCCTTTCAGATCAAATCAAGGTTGCCGAGAAAAGCCTGGCGAAGTGCTCATCTCAGAAAACAGTGCTCCAAGAATGTAAAAATCTTGCGAATGTCCTAAAAGACGCCAAAAACATTCAACAGACCACTCCTGTTGAGAAAGAATCTCCTCGCTCGACGTATAAGCGGAGTCGCCAGAAAGTAGTTGAGAATACCAAACAGGCGAGGCGAGCCCGAGAACTTATTGAGAACGCTCTCAAAGCTCTACGGGAAGCAGAAAAGACAGCCCCTAGCGTGACTGAGCCCAGCGAGAAGCCCTCGGAGACCGGGACAGAAGCTGATAACGACTCTGACGAAGAAGCATACATCCCAGAAGAAGAGGAGGAGCAAGACCAGTTTGTTCCTGCTCCGCAACAGCCTGAAGCACCGGCACCAGCTTCACCTGGGAACGTGTATCCGCAACCGGCACCTCCCGCCCCAGCCCCACCTGAGGAACAACCCGAACCGCCTCATGAGCCATCGCCTCCGCAACCGGACAATCTTGCGCCGGTCGAGCCTCCCCACGAAGACGAGGTTCCTTAACGGAACAGTCCTTATTGCATCACGAGCTCCGGGGTGGCCTAATTTCTTATAGCTTGTTCTAAAAAGTCGATGAAAATCTCATCCGGCTTCGCTGCAACCACAGTTTCGCGTAACCAATTTATTCCCCGGTCTGAGACGTCAAGACGTTCACGGTTACCAGCCAACTCACGCCAGAGCTGCGCAAGCGCATCCGGATCCATCGCCGGCACACAGTCGCCCACCCGTGATCGTCGCATGATTTCGGTGCTTTCTCCATTAGCCGCCAGACACACGTGCAAGCCGGATCCTATGGCCGTGAACAACTTGGAAGGTATCGTCTTTTCAAGTGGAGGCCAATCCTTCAGGTGCACCAAAATCGTGTCCGCCCATGCGTAATGCTCCTGCAGAGTTGATTCCTCACTTAGAGGCACAAAATCAATATAGGGTAGACTCGCAGCCAGCTTTTTTATACGTGGAAGATGCGCCCCTTGCCCAATTAAACGCAACACCACGTTTGTCCCATGTTGTCTGGCTCGCTTAGCTGCCTCAATCGCATTTTCTAGCCCTTGAGCGCGCCCGATGTTTCCCGTGTACAACACGTGTATATCGCGGGCTGAAGAGTCATTTCGCGGTGGAACATTCTTGGGAAAGGCTACTAAAATATCGTTGAATAACGTGGAGGTGCGAACTCCGTACCTGTTTTTGATCGCCTGCGCGTGGGATTGCGAAGTAGTTAAAACCCCATCTGATTGCGACAACAGGTATCCGAATACCGATCCGGCGAAGAGAAAAGCAGGATGCGCAATTCTCTTCAGCACTGCGCGCACATGAGATGACGATGGATCAGCGCTAATAACAAATCGGGTTAGCTCCGGCCACACGTCGCGCAGATCTACCACGAACGGCCTACGAACTACGCGCGCAACCACAAACGCTGTGAACGTAGCAGGCAGGGGTGGTGAAGTTGTCAAAATGACGTCTGGATGAGTGTCTCTAGCAGCACGAATTCCCGTCGTCAACGACGATATCGCCACCACTGCCTGATCAACTACCCGCGTGGATATCCGCGCATCGTGCGGACGAAAATGGGCTCGATAAATTGTTTCGCCCTTTTGCGATACTGACACCGCCCCAGCCTGGTCTTCTGGCGACGACGACAGTAGCCGCCCGTGCGGATAATGGGGAGGAGGAGCAACCACTGTCACTTGATGCCCCCGGGACATCAAGGTATCAGCCATCCATCGGCCACGCCTTTGCGGAACACCGTGCTCAGGCTCCCATTGCTGGGTAATGAAGAGAACACGCACCAGGAACGTCCCTAATTTTCAGATGATGGAACGAAGTCCGGTAACCTCACACCGCCACCCAACAACTGCTCAATCGCTGCGGCGCTTCGTTTTGCAGCATGTCCGTCACCGTAGGGATTGACTGCATTTGCCATCTTGGCATAGGCTTCCTGGTCATCTTTTAGGCGTGAAACCTCTGTGACAATGCGATCGGTGTCCGTTCCGGTTAAGGACACAGTGCCAGCCGCAACCGCCTCTGGACGTTCGGTACTTTCCCTCATGACCAGAACTGGCTTTCCAAGGGCAGGAGCCTCTTCCTGTACACCGCCAGAATCGGTCAGGATTATGTGGGCGGTCTTCATGGCCAGAGCAAACTCGGGATAATCCAGCGGATCCAGTAAGAGTACATTCTTCAAATCCTGCAAAAATGGCAGGAAAGTTTCGCGTACTTTTGGATTGCTATGGATAGGGAAGACAATCAAGTCATCCGGATACTTTTGCGCCAATGTCTGCAGCGCGGCAGCAATATCGCGCATCGGATCACCAAGGTTTTCACGCCGGTGCGACGTCACTAGAAGAATGCGCTTGCCAGAGTTCAACGCATACGCTAATTCTGATTTGGTTACCTGTATATCCTGTTTCAGCGTGTAAAGCAGTGCGTCAATTACCGTGTTACCGGTCACAGCGACGGATGCTTCCGGCACTCTCTCAAGAAGCAGGTTCTGTTTAGATCCGGCCGTGGGAGCAAGATGAAGCGACGTTATCTGAGAAGTTAGCTTCCGGTTAGCTTCCTCCGGGAAAGGTGAAAATATATCTCCAGAACGCAGACCCGCTTCCAGGTGAACAACCGGAATCTTCCGATAGAACGCGGCCATCGAAGCGGCTGTGACGGTGCTAGTGTCTCCCTGCACCAATAGCGCGTCCGGCTCATATTCTGCCAACACGGGATCTAGCTTTGAGAAAATCTTAGCGGCGATCTGGTTGAGACTTTGACCGGGCTCAAAGATATCCAGCTCGACATCGGGTGTGATTCCAAAGTGGTTGTTCACCTGCTCCAACATGTCCTTATGCTGACCGGTCGATAACACAATCGGTGAGAGAACCTTTGACTCTTTCAATGCCTGAATCACAGGCGCAACTTTAACGCCTTCCGGCCTTGTGCCGTATACGACCATTACTTTTTTCATTGTCCGCTCCGATTGGCCCATTGTGACAGGGCACAAGTGTGTTACACACATACTGGGTTCAGCCTATCCCAGGCGCCGACGAGATTTTGCTAAACATTACCATTCATGCAACGAAAGTCGCCTACGCCGCGGCTAATTCTATACAATCATGATGTTGTGTAACAAATGTTGCATACTGCCAAAATGTTGTGTAGCTAATCTGAGCGCACGGTTTGCAACCCAAGATTGGATATCCATGACTCCTCGTGACACATCTTCAAACCACAATCAGCAGCACGAAGTTGTTTACGCTCCGCCACAGGAACGTAAGCGCACGCGACGTGCACTGTTAGTTGTGGTTCTTATTTTTGGAGTACTTTTTGGCGGTCTAGTTGGGGGCGCCGCCTGGTTAAGTGCCAAATTAGACGATATCCGCACCCTCGGCGATCCGTTCCAGGGCGTGAACGAGGCGAACAACGGTGAACCCCGTCCATCGCACCCTAAATCGGACACGAGCAAGCCGATTAATTTCCTTATGCTGGGAACTGACTCTCGCATATCGGCCGGGGATCCAAGTCAGTGGGTCAAGGGGGCGCAACGTACAGATGCATTCATGATTCTTCAGATTGCCGGCGATCGCGAATCAGTTAATGTCATTTCCATCCCTCGTGATTCTTGGGTAGACATTCCCGGATACGGCAAACAAAAAATCAACGCAGCCTTCTCTTACGGGGGCCCTACCCTCACCATCGCCACTGTAGAGCAACTAACCGGAATCCCCATAGATCACGTAGCCGTGGTTGATTTCACCTCATTCTCGGCTCTAACCGACGCACTAGGTGGCGTAACCATGACTACGAGCACAGAAGGCACACAAACTTACGATGGAGAAGCGGCTCTTGCTTTTGTACGGGAGCGGAAGAATCTTCCGGGCGGTGATTTCGACAGGGTTCGACGCCAACAACTATGGATGAAAACAGTTGCGGACAAAGTATTGACACGCGAGACTCTCTCAAACCCAGCAAACCTCTTGAGCCTTTACAACACCGTAAGTCCATATGTGGCTGTTGATGAAGCGTTCAGCCTGAGCACGATCCTTGATTTAGGTACGGACTTCAAGGCGCTTCAGAACGCAGATTTCAATTTCCTAACGGCTCCCAACAATGGCACCGCAACTTCTGCGGACGGGCAGTCAATCGTAGTGTTAGATGAAGCTAACTTCGGCCTACTAGCCCAAGCCTTCGCTGAAGATCGTGCGGAAGATTTCATCAAGAATAACTCGGACTCACTCGAGACTTTGAATTCGGGTGAAGTCCGCTAAAATCATGCTTTTTGATGACGCGGCTGATGCTTATCTGCGCGCCGAAGCGCTGTATCTGACTTTGTTATTCTCGTCGCTGGATAGGCATCACTAGCCTCATTCATAATCGCGTTTGCGGCGTCACGATCAGTCTTACTGATTGCCGCAGACCAATTTTGGTAGTGGGCGGAAATTGCTTCTACATCGCCATCAGCAACAACTTCGCCTTCATGCAACCAGATCACACGATTACACATACGCTTTATGACACCTACCGAGTGCGACACCAAGAAGATAGTCCCCGCGTTCGAAAGCATCGCCTGCATACGTTCCTCTGACTTTGCTTGAAAAGTCGAGTCACCCGTGGAAAGAGCCTCATCAATCAGGAGGATCTCTGGACGCGCAGACGTTGCGATAGCGAATCGGAGACGAGCGCCCATACCCGAAGAATAGGTCTTCATTGGCCTGTAGATAGCATCCCCGATAGAACAAAACTCTTCTATATCCGGGATTCTCTGCCTAGCTTCCGCAGGACTAAAACCAAGTGCAAGAAGCCCCAATACAGCGTTTTCCACTCCGGATAACTCGGGCATCAATGCGCCATTAATACTTAGTAGCGAAGGCTTGGTCTTTGCTAACACAGTTCCTGTGGAGGGGGGTTCGCTTCCGGCCAGAACCCGCAACAACGTCGATTTTCCGGCTCCGTTTGCACCCATCAAACCGATAAAATCTCCCTCAAATGCAACGAACGAAACATCCCTAACTGCGTTCACTTTTACTTTCGGCGCACGACCAAGCGCAGTGGCAATAACTCTTTGTCCCAGTGTTGCCTTAGATCGCTCATTCGGATCAGAAGAGGTTGATAAGTATTCAACTGAAACACCGTCAACCACCATAGAAATAGTTTGATCGGCCTTCATCGTTCCAGAGCCTTACTCATATTAATCTCATTGCGCCAGATGAATAGGAAACCGAATACCGCTAGTCCAATGGACCAAACCCCGAAATATATCCACAAGCTGAGAGGGGGAACCTCTCCCCGCAACAAGAGCGTTCGTAAAATCTCAAGGTATGTCCAAGCGGGATTCAAACGCATAATATCTTGCATAACCGGCTTGTCAGCGAACATGTCAATTGACCAGAAGATTCCCGAGGCATAAAACCAGAGGCGACTAAACAATCCGATCACAAACCGGATATCAGGAACCAGCGTTGCAAACGTTGCGGTAATAGAAGCGATGCCTACGCACATTGGGACGGCAAGAAGATAAACCACCGGCACCAGTAGCCAACCCAGCATTGGCATAGAGTGCGGCGGCACCGCCACGATGAAAATAAGCATTGCCAAGAATGTCGGAATAAAATCTATATATATCCGCATTACATACGACAACACCAAGGAAAACTTTGGAAACTGGAATGTGCGAACGAGATTACGACCTGATCCTTCAATAGCAGACGTGGCATTAAGTGATTGCGCCAGTACGTTGAAGGAAATGAGTCCGACCACGAGGTACCCAACAAAGTTGTCCATACCACGGTCAAAACTCAAGAGAACCGCAAAAATGAAGTAATAGATAGCGGAGTTCAAAAAAGGTTCGATGATGAGCCAAGCTTGCCCAAGGGCCGTATCCTTGATTGATCCAAATGCCCGCGCTCGACTTTCCATGAGCGTGAAATGGCGCCGCTTCCACACCTGCGCAACATAGGAGGACAAGGTTGGCCGCATACTTAGACGGACGAAATCGCTAACATCATATCTTGCTGGAACAAGATTTGTTATTGGCTGGTTATCCGTTTTGGTAGTAGCTCGTTTCGGAAGCTCATTAGGCGTATCTGACGTGCTCTCGGACAATACAAATTCCTCAATATGTGGGACCCATACGAAGCTCAGTTCTTCTCAGTTTACCCGAGGCGAACGAAAACGTTCGATCGCGGATATATGTGGCATTTGCCATAACCAGACGAGGTTTCTGGACGCAGCACCGCAAATGTTAGATATCGCTGACAGTGAAACACAACTAATCGTCGTAACTGCCAAGATCGGCCCACCATTGCGCTCTCTTGAAGCGTGCTCGTGCCTCGGCCTCGCCAAAACGTAGCGAGGC
>NZ_JRMU01000004.1:0-163999 GCF_000758775.1 Actinomyces sp. S4-C9
TTGCGCTCTCTTGAAGCGTGCTCGTGCCTCGGCCTCGCCAAAACGTAGCGAGGCCGAAGCTGCAAGCGACAGCGTGACCGCCGCGCACCGGGCGTACAGGTCGGTAGCTGGAACCTCTCGCTGTGCGCTGATGCGCCACGCTTCAAGCACAGTTTCTGACTCGGGATAGGAGCGGCACCGTCTGCCGGGCAAGAACTGGTCTAAGCGAGCCCGCCACGGCTCGGTTGCAGACGCATACACCCACGAGCTTGGAGATAGGAAGGGCAACACCGACACGTGCGCCAACAGGCACGCATAATCGTCCGCGCGCGTTCCCGGCCCCAGCGAATCTAAATCCAACACCGTGGAAATGCGTCCGTCTGCAGTCAACAGGTTCGCCTCGAAAAAATCACCGTGCGCGGGCACCAACTGCGGGGTGGGAGTCAACATCGAATCGATTTGCTCCACTAAACGCGCGGCGGGTGCCTCCAAATCTGCTATTGACTGCCCAATCGCCTTCGCATGGTGGCGCCGCCTATCCGTCCACGACTTCTGGCGCGGCAAATCCGCCACCGCCGGTGGAAGCGCGTCCAAAACCTCTTTTATCTGACCGAACATGCGCGCCGCCTGCAACGGCTTTTGCGAAATCAGATTCGCAAGCGGCGCCCCCTGCCCGTGCGCCTGCACAATCACGCCCTCACTAGGAGTGCCGAGCACGGGTGCAAACGGAAAGTCAGAACCCTCCAAAGTAGAAATTGCCTGCAACAGGGGCTGTTCCAAACCCGGCCGCAACACCTTTGCCCACGCGCGCGGCTGGGCCCCATCGCTCACGCGCACCATCGCCCTGCGGGTCGGGCGGTAAACCACCCTCTTCAAATGTGGATCAGCGATGTCAGTAAACGCGCGCACCTTCGCCGGATCGCTCGCCCAAACCAGGCCCGGTAACTCCGGATCCCGCGGTAGCGTCCACACACTAACCTGCACCGGCGCGAGCTCTGGATCCGCGCCGAGGATTTTCGGGTCCACCCGCAACGACGCAGCAGATCCGTGGCGTACCCGCTCCGTTGAGGCCACCGTCCAAACCACCATCGCCTGCCCAGCACTTGCCAAATGCACCTCGAACACGATGGAGGCACCCGCATTGGGCCGCGCATGGGTTGAAACCACCTGCCACGAAGCGACTTCGTAATCGCTCAAATAACGCAAACCATGCAAGACCTGCCCAGGTGGCAACGGGGGCGCCGAACGCAAAGCCGCGCCAATCAACTCCCGCGCGCCCTCGCCGGCCATGAACTCCAGCAATCTCCGATGCGAAATCACAATCCAATCCCATCACACAGGTGGTTAATTAGCTGTGTTTCGTGGAAGACTTTAGGCATGAAAGACCTAGCTGCCCTTCCCAAAGCCCACCTGCACCTGCACTTCACCGGTGCGATGCGGCCCGCAACTATGGTTCAGCTAGCGCAGCAAATGCGGATCCGCCTGCCCCACCACCTCCTCGAAAACGACCCCATGCGCGTGCCCGCAAACGCACGCGGATGGTTCAGATTCCAACGCTCCTACGACTCCGCCAGAGCGCTCGTGCGCACCGAAGAAGTCATGCGCCGCATTGTCCGCGAGGCCGCCGAGGATGACGCCGCCGAGGGCTCGCGCCGCCTCGAAATTCAGGTGGACCCCACCTCCTATGCCCCGTGGGTTGGCGGCCTCACCCCCGCCCTCGAAATAGTCTTGGACGAAGCCAAAATCGCCAGCCGCGAGACCGGGGTGGACATCGGCGTAATCGTTGCGGCCTCACGCATCCGCCACCCCCTCGACGCGCGTATCCTTGCACGCCTCGCCGTCCAATACGCCGGCGACCAACCCGGCGAAGTGGTTGCCTTCGGCCTATCCAACGATGAAACCGCGGGAGACACCTCCCAGTTCTCCGCCGCTTTCCGCATCGCGCGTCGCGGCGGCCTAAAAGGCGTGCCCCACGCGGGCGAGCTACTCGGGCCCGCGCACGTGCGCGACGTAGTCACCCACCTTAAGCCCCAGCGGCTTGGCCACGGCGTGCGCGCCTACGAAGATCCTGAACTACTCGCCCGCCTCGTCGACGAAAACATTGCGTTCGAAGTGTGCCCCACCTCCAACGTATCGCTCGGGGTGTTCCAAAACCTTGACGAAGTGCCCCTGCGCACCATGTTTGACGCGGGCGCCACCATTGCCCTTGGGGCCGACGATCCGCTGCTATTTCGCTCTCGACTGCTAGACCAATACAAGTTCGCCCGAGCCGCGGGATTCTCTGATTTTGAACTGGCATCCCTCGCGCGTTCTTCAATCGAGGTATCCCTGGCCTCACCCACCAACAAGGCACACTGGAAGGGGGAGATCGACCAGTGGCTACACGGGCCAGACGACGCCGCTACGCCAGACGAATGCACGGGCGACGCGTTTCAACACTGAAGGGAAGCAATGAGCGACTACACCGTCACGAACTCCCTCGTTTCCATTGGCGACGGGATCCTCATGCGAGTACACCGCTTTCGGCGCGACTTCGTTGACGAGGGCGCTCCCACGTTCGTCCTCGTTCACGGCATCGGCGTCTCATCCGAATACTTCGTTCCGTTAGCACAGCTACTGGTTGAGCATGGCGATGTGATCACGCTTGACCTGCCCGGCTTCGGTGACACCACGCGCCCACCCCACCCACTGTCCATCGCCGGATTTGCCGCCGCCGCACACAAAATCATGCGCTTCGAAGACGTAAAAAATCCCGTCATGCTGGGCCACTCGATGGGCGCGCAAGTAGTTACCGAAATGGCGGCGCGTGATCCCGAGTGGATCAACCGCATCCTCCTCATCGGCCCGCCCGTCAACGCCCTAGAGCGCACATTCACCCAAGTGGGACTGCGCTTCATGCAGTCCTCTATCTTCGAACCCTTCGAAGTGAGCCGATTCGCGGTAGGCGCGTACCTGCGCTCCGGCCTCCCCTGGTTCATGGAAACCCTGCCGCAAATGGTTGCCTATCCCATCGGTCTGCGCCTGGCCGACGCCTGCGCTCGCACATACCTCATGCGCGGCCAGCACGACGCTGTGGCACCGCGCGCTTGGCTTGAAGACTTGCGCCTCGCCGCTGTCAGCAGCACCGGCGTGGACGCACTAATTTTTGAAGTCGAGGACGGCGCGCACTCCGTTATCGTTGCGCACGCCGACGAGGTGGCCCGCGCCCTCATCACCCTATCTCAAGAGCCGCCTGTAGAAAGCCTGACCAAAGGACAAACTGCGGCCGGGCAGGAGCAGGTCAAACAGCTTACCGAAGCCGCAGCCAGCCCCTCGCGCACGGTTGAAAAAGAAAGCGGAGTATGGGAGCAGCTGCGTGAACACTCGGTAGCCTCTCCGCCGCTGTGGGCAGCCGTGCCGATCGCCCTCACCGATTACGCTCGCTCCGGCGTGCAGGCGGTGCGCGCCGCCCTGATTCGCAGCCGACTTGCCGGGCAATCCGCCGAAGCTTTGCGACTAGAGGGAGCTCCAGTTTGCATCGGCATTCCCGGCATCATCGAAACCAGCGAGCACCTGCACGTTGCCGGTCACGCCCTGCGCGGCGCCGGATGGGACGTACACTTCGTGCCCGCCCTCGATCACCTAAACGGGCCCATTACCCTCTTTGCCCGTAGGTTAGAAAAATACCTCGTCGATGAAAACCTGCAGGACGTTGTGCTGTTCGCACACTCCAAGGGCGGGCTCATCGGCAAAACCGTCATGACCGGCCCGCAGGGCTGGCGCATCCGCGCCATGGTCACACTGGGCACGCCTTACGCGGGATCTCCCCTGGCTAACTACGCCCCCAAACTGCTACGGGTTGCTGACATGCGCACCGATGCTCTCAGCCTGCGAACGCAGTACGAAGACATTCGCGTGAATCCGCGCATAACCTCAATCCAAGCCCGATGGGACCAGCAAGTCCCCACCGGCTCGTGGCTACCTGGCGCGCGCGTAGTCACTGCCAACATCTACGGTCACAACAACCTGCTCACGGCACCCGAATCCGTGCGAGTGCTCGTAGCTGAATTGGAACGTCACAAGCCACGCGTGTAAGCGCTGTTTAAGCGTTGGCCGCGAGCGGCGGCAAATCCCAGCCCACGCAAACAGGTTCGGGAACCAGCTCGATCTGCCACTTCTTCCACACTCCATCGCGCACCGCCTCAGCAAGGCGCGCCACGTCCTGAAGGGAAGCCGACCCCGTATTCGAGATTGCTAGGACATGGTCCGAGGACAACGCCGCCCCCGAAGCTGGATCCAACTTAAACCCGCGGTCAAAACCCGAATGATTAATCAACCAGGCAGCCGAAACCTTGACCACGCCCTCCTCAACGCTGTCCGCATCAGGCACGCTACCTGCAGCCGCAACCTTGCGGACCGGGAACACCGGAGCCTCCTGCGGCAGTTGTTTAGCCGCGTCTTTCGAAATGATCGGATTTGTGAAGAAAGAGCCCGTGGACCACGTATTGCGATTCGCGTCATCAAGCACCATCGACTTGCCCCGACGTAGCTCCAACACCGCCTCACGCACATCCCGCTGATCCGCGCGATCACCAACCTGCACGCCAAGGGCCTGCGCCAACTGGCCATAGTCAATCGGCAAAGACAGCGAGGCGTGCGTGAACTGGAACTCCACCCACAACACAATCCAGCGGCCCGTTGGCCCCCACAAACGCCCCTGCGACAGCGACGAATCATACGTTGAACGCTTGAGCACCGACGTGCGGTAACCAAACTCTAAATCAGTTAACACTAGCGTCTTCCGGCGCTTCTCCAGCCGGTCATAAACACGGATCGCCGAGATCGTATCCGCAACCTCTTTGCCGTAAGCCCCCACATTCTGCACCGGCGATGCACCCACAGTTCCCGGAATGCCAGACAGAGCCTCCAAGCCCGACCAATCATTCTGCACCGCGGCGGCCACGAACTCATCCCACGCCATGCCCGCATCCACACGAACCACAGCGCCGCCACAGCCCGTGTCATGCACCAGCGTGTAGCCCGAGCGGCCATCGCGCACCACAACACCTGCAAACGGCTCATCCGCCACCAGCAGATTCGAACCGCCGCCCAGCATCAATACCAGCTTGCCTGCCTCATCTGCGGCACGCACCGCCTCAACAATCTCATCCTCACTACGCGCAACAACAAAGCTTTCCGCTTCACCGCCCACGCCCAGCGTGGTCCAATCAGCCAGGCGCTTCGAACCCTCGTCATACTGACGATTCGACTGCACCGGCGTCACCGGACTCGGATTCTCAGTCCGTGGGAAAAAGCTACACGTATCCATATCGACCTCTCTCACGCCCGTTCACTAGTCGATGGCGCAAGCAGAGCCAAACCGGCAGTGCCTACGCCTCCTCATCAATATAACGGGCCAAGTACAAAGACAACAGCACCGGAAGCGCAACAAAACCCAGCGCATTACGGTAGCCCACCCACTGTGCAATATGACCAATCACCGGCGGGCCAACCAAGAACGCGCCATAACCAATGGTGGCCAGCACCGAAATGCGGGCGGCCGTCATCTTCGGATCCGTTGAAAGCGCCGAGGCCGCCGTGGGGAACCCCAGCGAAGCACCGATAGCCCAGCCCGCAATACCCGCCACAGCCAGCCACGGCCACGGCGATAGTGCAAACAGGATCAATCCCACTACCGCAATCGCGAGGAACACCTGAAGCATCGGGCGCGGGCTCCACCGCCGTTGCATGCGCGGCGTTAAAAGCCTAGCTGCTGTCAACACCGCCAAGAAGAAGGCAAGCGCTGCAGTACCCATCGCGTGCGAAACATCGAAACCATCAACAACCGCCAGAGGAATCCAGTCGTTTGCCGCGCCCTCTGTCAAGCCCGTTCCGATAACCATCACGCCGATCAAAATCGTGCGCTTCTCACGCCACGCAGCCTTTGTGCGCTTCGCGTTTGACGCACCCGACTCGTCCGTTGATATTGCTGCCACAATCCACTGCGGCACATACATCAGCCCCGTTAAAAACATGAGGACGATGGTTGCAACAATTACGCCGAGCAGGTGGGCTTCTACTCCCACATGCAAGTACGTCATCAGCACACCCGATAATGCAGCAGTTACCGTACCAATCGAGTAGGCAGCGTGATACCACGGCATAACTCTCCTACGCGAGAGCGCCTCAACGTAACCGGCCAAAATATTCATGGTCGTATTTGCCACGGAAGTGCCGACATTTGCTACGAACAGAGAAATAGCGAGAAGCAAAATATTGCCTTGATCGAGAGTTACGATCACCGCCAACATTCCCACAGACCACAGTAAAAAGCCCGCCCACGCCGTCACTCGCGGGCCGAAACGACCCGCGATTGGTCCCGTAGATGGAAGTGCGAGAACCGAACCCAACGAGCCAATCAGGAGGACGTTGCCTAGCATTGCCGGATCCAACGAAAAAGCATCCCGAATAGACGGGATACGCGAAAGAAATGAAGCGAGGGTGAATCCAGAAAAAAAGAACGTTATCGCCGTCGCATACGACGCGCGCGTGTACACAACTGAATCCGGCCTAGGAATATCCACTGCATCCCCCTCTTCTAACCTGATAGTACAGGCCCGCAAAGCGCAAACACGAGTTTGCGCAAAACAAAAGAGCCCCCATAACACTGGGGGCTCTCAAACCCGAACTTAGCGAGTTTCGCGGTGCAGCTTAGATGAGCGGCAACGCGGGCAATACTTCATAAGCTCGAGACGATCCGGCGTGTTACGACGGTTCTTCTTCGTAATGTAGTTGCGCTCCTTGCACTCCGAGCAGGCCAGAGTAATCTTAGGGCGAACGTCAGAAGCCTTGCTAGCCATCCCTTTTCCTTTCAATCTGCTCGGCGTTTCCTCATTGAGGATGAGCCGGTAGCGGGGGCGGGGCTCGAACCCGCGACCTCACGATTATGAGTCGTGCGCTCTCACCAACTGAGCTACCCCGCCGCTTGGGGGTTTGTAAACACTGCCTGTGCCCACAAACAGAGCCCCGAAAGGGAATCGAACCCTTGACCTTCTCCTTACCATGGAGATGCTCTGCCGACTGAGCTATCGGGGCAACGCGTGCAACTTTACTCGAATATAAGCCGCGGGGGCAACCCGCAGAACCGAGTTAATCGTCACACAGCCTTTCGGCTTGTGGCGGAGGAGGGATTTGAACCCCCGAAGCATAACGCGGCTGATTTACAGTCAGCTCCCTTTGGCCGCTCGGGCACTCCGCCATCGTCTCAAACATTCACAGCTTGGCGACGCCAATGAAGACTATCAAACCTCAACTGCAAAACGCCAATTCATTCAGGCATAAAACCGCGGTTAGTGACGCATGTCCTACACGCGCGCCAACCGTGCCTCGAAAACCTAATATCCAGCCATCCGCTCAAGACGCTCAATGCGCTTTTCCATAGGCGGATGCGTGGAGAACAAACTGCGCATACCCGCTCCCCTAAACGGGTTAGCGATCATCATCGCAGCGGTAGTTTCACGCGACGGAGAAGGCTGTAGCGGCGACATTGTATTGCCCCGCTCTAACTTGCGAAGCGCTGAAGCAAGCGCCAACGGATCCCCCGATAACTCAGCACCATCATGGTCGGCGTCAAACTCGCGCGTCCTCGACACCCCCATCTGCAGCATCGTGGCTGCAAACGGAGCCAACAGAATCATCAATAAACCCGCTATCGGATTGCTGCCCTCGTTATTTCGACCGCCGCCGAAGAAAAACGCGAACTGAGCGATCGACGTTATTATTTGCGCCATGCCAGCAGCTATCGTTGACGTCAAAATATCGCGGTTATACACGTGGCTAAGCTCGTGCCCAAGCACCGCCCTAAGCTCCCTATCATCCAATATCTGCATAATGCCGCTAGTGCAACAAACCGCGGCGTTCTGCGGGTTTCGGCCCGTTGCAAACGCATTCGGAGTGCTCGTTGGTGCAATATATAAGCGAGGCTGCGGCTGACCTGCACGTGCAGAGAGCTCCTCTACCATCGCGTACAGCTGCGGGGCCTCCTGCGGCGTCACCGGCTGAGCCCCCATCGACCGTAGCGCCAGCTTGTCCGAATTCCAATACGTGTACAGGTTCATACCAAACCCAAGCACAATCGAAACGAACAACCAGGAACTATTGCCAGTGCCGCGAGAAATAACCCAGCCAATAAGCACCACCAGCGCCCACATAGCCGTCAATAAGCCAGCCGTTTTCAAACCGTTTTTACTCATACTCAACCTCAAAGATGCCAAATCCTAGGACTTACCCTAAATGTGAATACTTAAAGATTGCTAAAAAACCGCCGAATAACCCATTAAATAAGCCCGTGGAGTCGCGACTTTAATCACCACCCCACGGGCTTAAACTGGGTTGAAAACTTTATTCGCCCGGCCGACCAATCAGATCCGTGTCCCCAAGATCCTGCCCCAGCGAGATACGAATCATAGCCTCGCGCGAAACCACCTTCACGCGTTCACGGCCACCGCGGCCACCAACGACCTCGCCGAAGTCTGCACCAAGCCTTTGCTCATACTCATCCAGAAGCTCCCAACCGTGCCACTCGGTGTAACGCACACCGCGCTCCTTAAGTAGCTCAATCATCGCGTCATGCCCAACGGCTGCCGAAGTCGCATGGAGCTTACCCGCCTCGGCGTCCTCCACCAGCATCGCAATCGTCTCTTGTGCGTCCGATTTTGTTGAGCCAATCAGACCCACCGGACCGCGCTTCACCCAACCGGTAGTGTAAAGACCCGTGACAGACTCACCCGCCTCGTCAACCACGCGCCCAGAAACGTTAGGAATCACGCCGTACTTATCATCAAACGGCACGCCTTCAATCGGGCTGGAGAAGTAGCCAATCGCGCGGTAAACCGCCTGCACCGGCGTTTCCACGAACTCTCCCGTACCGCTTACCGAACCGTCACCATTAAGCTTCGTGCGCTCCGTACGGATTGCCGCTACGTTACCTTGCTCATCCGCCACAATCTCACTAGGCGAATGGAACATGTGGATGTGAATGCGACGGCTGGCCGTGTGCTCATCCTCCATCGCATAGTTCGTCAGCGTCTTCACAACCTGCTTCGTCTGATTAGACGCGCGGATGGCCTCCTGAGAGCCCTCGTCAAAATCGAAGTCTTCCTCGTAAACGATTACATCCACGTCTGGCTGCTTCCCCAGTTCGCGAAGCTCTAGCGGCGTGAACTTCATCTGCGCCGGGCCTCGCCTACCAAACACATGCACGTCCGTCACCGGATTCTTAGCCAGGCCCTCGTACACGTTCTGCGCGATCTCGGTGGTCAGCATGTCATCCGCGTGTTTCGCGAGGACGCGCGCCACATCCAACGCCACATTACCTGCGCCAATGACCGCAATCTCCTTGGCCTCCAGCGGCCATTCACGCGGGTAATCCGGATGCGAGTCATACCAGTACACAAAATCCGCCGCGCCATACACCTGCGGCAGATCCGCGCCCGGAATGTTAAACGGCTTATCGCGATCCGAACCCGTTGCGAAAATCACGGCATCATAGTGCTCGTTAAGATCTTCAACAGTGATGTCCTTGCCCACGTGCACATTACCGAGCAGGCGAATATCGCCGCGCTGCAAAATCTTGTACAGCGCCACAATGATCTGCTTAATGCGCGGGTGATCTGGCGCCACACCGTAACGAACAAGGCCGTAGGGTGCGGGAAGCTGCTCGAACAGATCAATTGCCACGTCCAAACCGGACTTAGACAAAATGTCGGCCGCGTATATACCCGCCGGGCCGGCTCCAATAACAGCAACATTTAGTGGACGCGTAGAGCTCACTTACTTCCCTCGATCCTACGGATTAATAATGCAACCTATAGTTTACGAAAATGCGGGGCCTTATTTCTACAGGACTTCTCTCACTCCTGCGCCGCCCTGCGCTATTGTACCGATCAAAAACGCCCCTTTTGAAAGGGGCGTTTTACAAGTTCAGCTTGATTAAGCCATGCGGTCAACCGCCGCGTTGGCAAACTGAACCAAAGCTTCCTTCACCGGCGAATCCGGGATGGGCTCGAGTGCCTCCAAAGCTAGATCGGCCCATTCGCGGGCTTTTGCCCTCGTCTCGTCCAACACCTCGTGATGCTTCAAACGCTCTACAACAGAGGCAAGGAGGTCATCATCAGTGAGGTCACCACCGTCGATGTCAGCCAAGAGTTTCTTGCCATCTTCATCCAGGAGAC
The DNA here is from genome assembly GCF_000758775.1 of Actinomyces sp. S4-C9. Lineage (NCBI taxonomy): Bacteria > Bacillati > Actinomycetota > Actinomycetes > Actinomycetales > Actinomycetaceae > Actinomyces > Actinomyces sp. S4-C9. Next base: position 10,191 of record NZ_JRMU01000004.1, read on the forward strand.
CGGCCTCCGCGCGCCTACGCAAAAGGAGCACCGGCATCGTGGCAACGCCCTCAACCAAATCAGTTCCGGCGCTCTTCCCCGTCAGTGCTTCATCAGAGGCAAAATCAATCACGTCGTCAGCAATCTGGAACGCCACGCCAACCCGCTCACCGAAGACGCACACCGCATCCACCAGCGCATCGTCCGCATCTGATAACCAACCGCCAAACACAGCGGATGCGGCGATCAAAGAACCGGTCTTATCTGCCAATACTTGAATGTAGAAGTCGACCGGATCCGCGTCTCCCGGACCAAACGTCTCGTGAAGCTGGCCCATGCAGAGGCGCTCAAAAGTCTGTGCGTGATACTCAATGATCCTCTGACCCAGCTTCGACACCAAAAGCGAAGCCCGCGAAAACAATACGTCTCCGGCCAAGATAGCTCGGTTGTTGCCCCACTGTAGTTGAGTTGCAGTCACGCCCCTACGCTGTGGTGCCGCGTCCATTACATCGTCATGGTAAAGCGTTGCCAGGTGGGTCAGCTCAACCGCGGTTGCAGCTGCCACGATCTGATCAGAAGCAGGCTGGCCTTCACTACCCAAATGCGCACAAATGAGAGTAAGTGCAGGGCGCAACCGCTTCCCACCAGCTTTAGCAAGGTGAGAGAGGAGCTCGTGGATAAGGTCATCCGACCCCTTCACCGAATCAGTGAGCAACTGCTCAACTCGGGAGAGGTCGGATGACACCTGCTCTTCTAGAGCTTCAAGCGAAAACTTCGAATCCGTCACGGTAGCAATACAACCACATTTGCCAACGCATCAAGAATCGGCTGCGGGAACACGCCCAGCAGGATCGTTGCCACAGCGGCGACAACAACTGCAATGAACGTGTAGCCTTCCGACTTCACAACCACGGTGTTTTCACTAGGTTCGGTGAAGAACATGAGAACCACCAGACGGAAGTAGTAGAACGCCGTGATTGCCGAAGCTACGAGAGCCAGGATTACAAGGCCGGTATAGCCAGCGGAGATACCATCTGCAAACACTACGAACTTGCCGATGAATCCGGACGTTAGCGGGATACCCGCAAACGAGAGTAGGAAGATCAGCATGGCGCCAGCCACGAACGGCGACTTGCGGCCAAGACCAGCCCAGCGGGAGATCTCGGTAGCCTCACCCGTAATGTTCGCGTTCTCATCAGCTTGACGCACCAGTGCAACCACGCCGAACGCACCAACCGTGGCGATGCCGTAACCCAGCAGGTAGAACAGGACCGAACCCGCGCTACGCGAGGTGGCCGCCAGAACTCCAATGAGAACGAAGCCGGCGTGAGCGATCGATGAGTACGCGAGTAGTCGTTTAATGTCGGTCTGAACCAGACCAACGAACGTACCGATCGCGATGGTGAGCGCTGCAACCGCTGCGAGGATCCAAATCAGATCCCATTCGAGGCGGACACCGATGGTCAGGTAAATACGAACCATCGTCGCAAAAGCCGCAACCTTAACGGCTGCCGCCATGAAACCAGTAATCGGCGTTGGAGCACCCTGGTAGACATCTGGCGTCCACGCGTGGAAAGGTGCGGCACCAACCTTAAACAGAAGGCCGACCATAACCATGAACACACCAACGATGAGCATCCAGTCCATGCCCGGGATCATCGGAACCTTGACCGAGATTTCGCTCAGGACCACCGAACCAGAGAAGCCGTACAGGAGCGCGCCACCCATCAGGACAAACGCGGATGCGAATGCGCCGAGAAGGAAGTACTTCAGCGCAGCCTCCTGTGACAGCTGGCGACGACGGCGAGCCGTTGCCACCAGAATGTACAGGGGTAGGGAGAGCACTTCGAGGGCAACAAACAGTGCGATCAGCGTGTTTGCCGCGGGGAACACCATCATGCCGCCAAGAGAGAACAGCACTAGTGGGAAGATTTCAGTACGCTGGTAGCCCTTCGCGATCGAGAGGTCTTCATCCGACGAACCGGGGCGATCCGAAGGCTGGGCAGCAAATGCTCCATCACCGAGCTCAGAACGATCCGCGATTACGAGGAGCGCTAGGAACGCTACAACCAAAAGCAACGCCTGGGTTGCGAGCGTTAGCGTATCTTCGATGTACTCCCCGTGTGCTAGAGGAGTCTGTGCGATCTCGGTCCAGCGCGCCACGATGGCGACGAACGAGACCACTACCGCAATGATCGAAAGCAGAACCTGCGTACCGCGGCGGGCCTTGTGCGGCACAAACGCTTCAACAAGGACGCCGATTACAGCGGCTCCGAGAACGATCAGAATTGGGGCAAATGAGACCCAGGCGATCTGCGGGGCTTGAGTTACAAGATCCATTAGTTGTTGCTCCCTTCCGTGCCATCGAGCAGAGTGGATGCTCCGGCGCTGTTAACGAGCTCAATGCGCGGCTGCAGGTGCTCAATAGCACCGTCAGCAACCGGGTTGAGCGCACTTACCAGAGGAGCAGACCAAATACCGAGAACAACCATTGCCACGATAAGCGGGGCGATTACGCCCTTCTCGCGCATGTTCATGTCGGTGAACTTCTCTGCATTTGTTGGCGGCCCCGTGAAGATCGCCTGGTATGGGATCAACAGGTAGAGAGCCGCTAGAACTACACCCAGCACCGCGAAGATGGCGGCCAGCGGGTTAATCTTCCACGTGCCAAGAAGCACCATGAACTCGGGCACGAAGCCTGACAAGCCCGGAAGCGCAACCGATGCGAGGCCGGCAACTAGCCAGGTGCCCGCAATGACCGGGGTTACGCGCTGCATGCCACGGTAGGCCGCGATCTCTCGCGTTCCTCCACGCTCGGTGAGGAAGCCGGAGATCAGGAACATCGCCGCGATCGAGACGCCGTGCGCAACCATGTAGAACATGGCGCCCACAAGAGCCACGTGCGAGCCGATGTAAATACCAAGGACCATGAAACCGAAGTGCGACACGGACGTGAACGAAACGAGTCGCATAAGGTCTTTTTGCCCAATGGCTGCCAGGCCGCCGTACAGAATCGAAATGACAGCGAGAACAATGATGACCGGAGCGGCCGCGCTCGAAGCATTCGGGAAGAGCGGCAGGGCCAGGGCGATCATTCCGTAGGTGCCGATCTTGTCGAGGACACCGACCAGCAGAACGGACGTGCCAGGCCGAGCAGCCGCAGCTGTATCGGGTAGCCACGTGTGAACTGGAACCATCGGGGCCTTAATCGCAAATGCGATAAAGAACGATATGAAGATCCACATCTCTACGTTCGACGCCATCGGCGTTCCGGAAAGATTTTCCATGAGGAACGCGTTTGGACCGTGATCGGAAACCACCCACAGGCCGATAACACCGGCAAGCATGATCAGGCCACCAAACAGCGAGTAGAGCAAGAACTTCAATGCTGCTGCGCGAGCGTTCTTGCCACCGAAACGGCCAATCATGAAGTACAGCGGAATCAGCATCGCCTCGAAAGCAATGTAGAACAGAACCACGTCGCGGGCCGCAAAGATCAGCACCATGAATCCCTCAAGAATGAGGATCAGAGCCATGTACATGCTGGACTGGCGAGCCCCGTCGCGCTTGCCCGCGTCCTCGCGCCAACCGGCGATGAGGACGATAGGTACGAGCGCAACCGCGAGTATGATCATCGCCATCGCGAGCTGGTTAACACCAAGACCCCAACTAACACCGATCGCTGGAATCCAGTTCTTTGTTTCAGCGAGCTGGTAAGCATTAGCAGCAGACCAGTCGAGGGCGGCCGCAGCCGCAACGCCAAGAGCCAGCTCGACGATCGACACCACGAGGGCGATGGGGCGACCGATAACGCGCAACGGCGCCACGGTTACCACCAAGATGCCCGCGATCATTGGTAGGGCGATCATAATGGACAGCCACGGGATTGAAGCTGCCGAGATAACTTGCATTTCCATCAGTTTCCTCCGCTCTTAAATCCGCGTTGCCAAAATGACGACTAGAGCTAGTAGAACGCCACCTGACACGTACGCCGCGTATGAGCGGACATAGCCGGTTTGTGCCTTCGATACGGCCCGTCCGGTGCCAGCCGCAAATTTTGCGAGGCCACGGACGATGCCGTCTACGAAGGAGTGATCTGCCGCGGTCACGCCACGCATGAGCGCCTGGCCGGGAACCATGAACAGACCTTCGTTGAGTTGATCCTGGTACAGGTCGTTGCGGGCCGCGTGAACGAGGGCTCCAGCTGCGGGCACAGCCTGTGAAACCTCGTCGCGTCCGTACTTCTTCCAGGCGTACAGCGCGCCGATAATCACGACGAGGAGTACGAGAACCTGAATTGCAATAACCGGTAGTACCGGCTCTGCGTGCACGGTCTCTCCAGTGACCGGCTCAAGCCAAGTAACGAACGTCGAGTTGATCGTGAGGAGACCGCCGAGGAACACTGCGCCAACCGCGAGAATAATCATCGGAACCGTCATTAACGGCGATGACTCGTGCGGCTGGATGGGTTCCCCCGCCATCGTCTTAGTCCAGCGGGCCTTGCCGTGGAACGTCATGAAGAACAGGCGAGACATGTAGAACGCGGTGATTCCTGCGCCAACGAGGGCAACCGTGCCGAAGACCCAGCCGGGCCAGGAAGCCTCAATGTTGCCGAAGTTACTGGCTGCGAAAGCTGCCTCGATAATCGGATCCTTTGACCAGAAGCCGGAGAACGGCGGTACGCCAAGGATTGCGAGCCAACCCATCATGAAGGTGATCCACGTGATATTCATTGCGCCCTTCAGGGCACCGAAGTTACGCATGTTCACCTGGTTGTCCATCGCATGCATCACCGAACCGGCGCCAAGGAACATGAGCGCCTTGAAGAAGCCGTGGGTGAACAGGTGGAAGATCGCAAACGCCCAACCGATTGGGCCCAGACCTGCACCGAGCATCATGTACCCGATTTGCGACATCGTGGATGCTGCAAGCACCTTCTTGATGTCATCCTTCGCGGTACCGACGATGGCTCCGAAGAGGAGGGTGATTGCACCCACGATTGCCACTACGGTTGCGGCGATCGGCGCTTGGACGTAGACGGCGCCGGAGCGCACGATCAGGTAGACGCCAGCGGTAACCATCGTTGCCGCGTGGATGAGGGCGGAGACCGGCGTGGGGCCGGCCATGGCGTCGCCCAACCAGGCTTGCAACGGGAACTGTGCGGACTTACCGGTTGCGGCAAGAAGCAGGAACAGGCCGATCAGAGTGGCCGCGCCCTGCGATGCGCCAGTTACCTCCGCCGATACCGTACGGAAGTCCACCGAGCTGAACTGGGCAAACATGACCATCATGGCCGCCAGCAGACCCATGTCGCCAACACGGTTCATGACGAATGCCTTCTTAGCCGCCGTGGCATATTCGGGAACGTAGTTCCAGAAGCCGATCAGCAGGTAGGAGGCCAGACCAACGCCTTCCCAACCGACGAACAGGATCGCGTAAGAGTTGCCGAGCACGAGGATCAGCATGGCCGCGATAAAGAAGTTCAGGTAGGCAAAGAACCTGCGGCGGTCCTTGTCATGTTCCATGTAGGCAATCGAGTACACATGGATGAGCGAGCCAACGAACGTGACCAGCATGACGAACGTCATTGACAGCGGGTCCATGAGGAGCCCGAAGTTTACCGTGAAGTCGCCAGCTGGGATCCACTCGAACAGGTTCATCTCCATCGAGCGTTCGGAGGGGGCCACGCCGAGCATCTGAATGATGATGGCCAGGCCGATACCGAACGAGGACCAGGATGCGAGGACGGCAAGCCAGTGGCCCCACCGATCAGACACGCGCCCCAGTAGGAGCAGAAGGATAGAAACCGCGAGTGGGATCGCGATCATCAACCAGCCCAGTGATGCTACGCCGGAGACCGCTGCGGCCTCGACGGGTGCCTGGGGAAGAAGCATGGAGTAATTCACCTTTCCTCCCTCAGTGCTTCAGTAGGTTGACCTCATCGACCGAGGTGGTGCGACGAGATCGGAAGATGGACACGATGATTGCGAGGCCAACCACGACCTCGGCGGCGGCAACGATCATGACGAAGAACGCCATCACCTGGCCGGTGAAATCACCGTAAATGCGGGCAAAAGTGATGAGGGTGAGGTTCGCGGAGTTCAGCATCAGCTCAACCCCCATCAGTGAGATCACTGCGGAGCGGCGAACCATTACCACTGCGGCGCCGATCGAGAAGAGGATCATTGCCAAGATGATGTAGTACGAGATGCTCACTGCTCATCCTCCTTAACTTCGGGCTCGCCGGCTTCGATTTCGGGGCGGGCCTCGTACTGGAGGAGACCGTCCGGGGCTTCCTCGCCGGCCATGCCCCACGTGCGGGCGCGGGCCACGCTCTGGGTGGCGGCGACGCCGTGGTACGGGTGCTCCGGCTGCTTGCCCAGGGCTTGCTCTCCGAGCGAACGCGCGAGTTCCGGATCGAGCGAACCGAGCGAGCGGTCAAGACCGCGCACGCGCACAACGCGCGGGATCGATTCTTCAACCGGCTTGTGGGTCTCACCAGAAATAGCACCGACGTCAAATGCGGTGGATCGAGCGAACACACCGGGCGCAGTGTACTGGCCGATGTGGCGGCCGGTTTCTGCGTAAGCGGACATCTTCGCGTCAACTACCTGCTTTTGCGTGCGCTTCGGGGAGAGGCGGTCGCCATGCGTTAGGAGGACCGCGCCAACGGCTGCGGTGATCAGTAGCGCACCGGCGAGTTCCATCGAGAACCAGTAGTTGGAGAACAGGGCGAGTGCCAGGTTCTCAATCGGAGCGTTCGAGTAGGGATCAACCCCAAACTCCTTGACCGCCGGGAGATTTGCCTTCCAAACCACTGCGGAGAGGACAAACGCCATGGCGCCGGCGCCAATCACGGCGAGGACAATGTTCCCTCGGCTTTGGTTCTGGTAGTTATCCGTTGCCTGCAGGCCGATCATCATGAGGACGAACAGGAACAGCATCATGATCGCGCCCGTGTAGACCACGACCTGAACAACACCCATGAAGGGCGCTCCCTGCGCGAAGTAGAGGACGGAGAGGCCAAGCATGACCAGCACCATCGACAACGCCGCGTAGGCCGCCTTCTTGAAGAAGAGGACACCCAGGGCGCCGAGAACCATGATTGCGGCGGTGATCCAGAAGAGGACTGTCTCACCGGTGCCGATCGTGGTTACTGCATCAATTGGGGTCGGGTTCACTTACTCTCGCCTCCTTCGGTTTCTAAGCTAGCGAGAGCCATTTCGTTCTTTTCTGCGGCCTTCGCAGCGGTCTCCAGCGTCGGATCGTCTGGGCGGTGTTCACGCACCCATTCAACCTGCGCCTTGGTTGGGCCGGTTACGGCGCCGCGGTAGTAGTCACCATCGGAGAGCCCCTCCACCATCGGGTGCGGAGCGGCAAGCATGCCTTCTTCCATCGGCGCGAGGATCTGATCCTTCTCGAAGATCAGGTCGCGGCGGTGGTAGTCGGCAAGTTCGAAATCATTACCCATCGTGAGGGCGCGCGTGGGGCACGCCTCGATGCACAATCCACAGAAAATGCAACGCAGGTAGTTGACCTGGTAGACGCGGCCGAAGCGCTCACCCGGAGCGTACTGGGCGTCGGGAGTGTTATTGGCGGCCTCAACAAGGATCGCGTCCGCTGGGCATGCCCATGCGCAAAGCTCGCAGCCAATGCACTTTTCGAGGCCGTCCGCGTAGCGGTTCAGCTGGTGGCGGCCGTGAAAGCGCGGCTGCACGAAGGGACCCTCAAACGGGTACTGCTCCGTAACTACCGGGCGGAACATCGATGAGATGGTTACGCCAAAACCTGCCACCGGGGCGAACAAGTTGCCCCAGAAGCCCTTCGGATCGTGCTCGTAGAGCATCTCTTCGTTCTTGTCTTTACTCATCGCGCACTTCCTTCTGATCAGTTGCGGCGGTGGCGGCCGGCACCAAACCCGCCCGTGGGGACGGGGGTAGCTGCTGGCCCGGTAGCGGCGGTACAGGGTAGCCGCCCGCGAACGGGTCGAACTCCTCGTCCGCCTTGACTTCAGGCTCGGGGCGATCAAACAGCCACAGGATGATCATGACAACGAGGAACACCGCTACGATTCCGCCCGTGATTGCGAGAAGCGAATCCGTTACCCACATGCGCACGCCCTGCAGCGTTGCGACAAGAACCAGCCAGACAAGGGAGGTTGGGATCAGGATCTTCCAGCCGAGCTTCATGAACTGGTCGTAGCGGAAACGCAGGAGCGTACCGCGGATCCAGACCATGCTGAAGAAGAAGAGCCACATCTTCAGGTTGAACCACAGGAAGCCCCACCAGCCGGAGTTGAAGTCGATAAATGGAACGTAAGACAGCCCAAACGGCGCATGCCAGCCGCCGAGGAACACCGTGGTTGCAACGGCGGACACGTTGAACATGTTGATGTATTCGGACAGGTAGTACCAGCCGAACTTCATCGACGAGTATTCGGTCATGTGACCGGCAACGAGTTCACCTTCTGCTTCCGGAAGGTCAAACGGGAGGCGGTTTACTTCGCCCACCATCGAGATGAAGTAGACGATGAACGCGGGCAAGAGGGCAAATGCCCACCAAACGCTGTGCTGTGCCGCAACGATTTCTGAGGTCGACATGGAGCCGACCACGAGGAACACGGACACAAGCGAGAGGCCCATCGCAAGTTCGTAGGAGATGACCTGCGCGGCAGCGCGGACCGAGCCGAGGAGCGGCAGGGTGGAACGCGTTGACCAACCGCCTAGGACCGTGCCGTAAAGACCGATCGACGCGATCGCGAGGATGTAGAGGATCGCGATTGGGGTGTCAGCCATCTGCAGAGGCGTGGAGCGGCCGAACATGTTCACGTTCGGGCCCATGGGGATGACCGCTAGCACCATGAATGCGGAGAACGCGGAAATAGCGGGAGCAACGAAGTAGATGAACTTCTCTGCCTTATCCGTCCAAATGTCCTCCTTGAACAGGAGCTTCACGGCGTCCGCGAATGCTTGGAACAAGCCGAGCGGGCCTGCAACATTCGGGCCGGGACGCGTTTGCATACGACCAAGACCACGTCGTTCAACCCAGAGCGCCATGATCACTGACATGATCAGGAATAGCACGATGAACAGGGCCTTAAGTAGGCTCAGCCACCAGGTCTCTTCGCTGAAGTCAGCCGGCGCGGTTGTCGGTGGAGCAAACGGCGTAAGAGTTAGCGCAAGAGTACTCACCGGTTCACCTCCGTATTGGCTGCGATGGATACAACGGAACCATTTTTGGCGCCGAGAGTTTCATGAACGTGTGAGCCTGCCGAGCATTCGGGCAGCCACACAACGTCCTCGGGTAGGTCAGTCACAGCAACCGGAAGGGTGATCGTGCCTCGTGACGTAGAAACGCTTACGAGATCGCCTTCGGCTACGCCGATTGTCTGCATGGTTGCAACGTTCATGCGGGCAACGGATCGGCGGGCAGTGCCGGCCAGCTCTGGAGCGAAGTCCTGCATCCGGCCTTCGTCGAGCATGAGCTTGTGAGTGGCGAGGACGGCATTGCCAGCGCCGGGCGCCTGCACGGGGGCGGGCGAAATCGCCGGGCTGTCGATGCGCGAGCCATCCCACTCCATGAGCTCGTTGATTTCGGCGTGCGTGTCCTTCAAGGTTTCAACGCCGAGGTTCACGCCCATGAGGCCTGCGAGGCGGTGTAGCACTTCGCGGTCGGTTAGCGCGCGGGTTGCAAGAGCCTGGCCGAAGGGGCGCAGGCGGCCTTCCCAGTTGATGAATGTGCCGTTCTTTTCGGTCACCGGAGCAACGGGGAAAACAACGTCTGCCATTTCGGTCAGATCCGTGCGGCGAACTTCCAAAGCAACCACGAATCCGGACTTTTCGATAGCGGATTTCAGGTTCTCCGGATCGGTTACGTCGCGCGAGTCAACGCCGCCGAGGATCATCGCCGAACGAGGATCGGTTGCGGCTTCGGCCAGAATGTCTACCGTGCACTTGGTGGGATCCGACGGAAGTTTGGCGCCCCATACGGCTTCCATGTCGATGCGAGCATCGGCATCCGCGGCGGAGCGGCCAAATGGAAGCAGGTTCGGGTTCAAGCCAACTTCAAGGCCACCTCGTTCGCCGGCGCGGCGCGGGATCCACGCGATGCGTGCACCCGTGCGGTCCGCGAGGCGGGCAACGGCGGTGTAAAGGCCGGGAATCTCCACAGCGCGTTCGCCAACAACGATCACACCATTCGCAAGTTCAGTTGCGAGGTCGCCGCTTACTGCGTCGAGCACCTCGGGTTCAGTGCCGGGAGCTGCTCGAAGCAGATCGGCATTCATCTTGCGAGTGGAAGGGGTGGTCATCGGAGCAACCACGGAAACCTTAACGGAGCCGGCCAGTGCGCCCTTGCGCAAACGCAAGAAAACGTTTCCGGCTTCATCTTCGGCCTCGAGGCCAACGATGAGAACGCGGCCCGCCTTCTCAAGTTCCTTGTAGGTCACGCCCAGGCCGGTGCCGGCAACGCGAGTACCGAGGAACTTCGTTTCCTCAAGCGAGGTGGCGCGTACGCGGCCATCAACCTGGTTGGTGTTCATGACGACACGCGCAAACTTAGACCACGCGTAGCCATCTTCAACCGTGAGGCGGCCACCTGGCAACAGTACCGTCTTGCCAGCTTCGCGGGCTTCCTTCAAGCCACGAGCCGCGCGGTCAAGCGCATCCGCCCAAGAGGTGGGAACAAGCTTGCCGTCCTCGCGAACCAGCGGAGCAGTCAGGCGATCCTCGCCGGTGCTCCAGGTGAATGCGAAGCGATCCTTGTCGGTGATCCACTCTTCATTGACGTCAGCGTCCTCACCCGCCAGAACGCGAACAACCTCGCCGCGGCGAATGTCGATACGCGTTGCGGCGCCAGAGGCGTCGTGCGCAGAGACGGACGGCGTCGATACGAGGTCGAACGGGCGTCCCCTAAAACGGTACGAGGTGGACGTGAGCGCACCCACCGGGCAGATCTGAATGGTGTTACCCGAGAAGTAGGAGGCGAATGGGCGTCCGGACGTGTCGGCTTCCGCGGCACCAACCGGGCCGGCGTTGAGGCCGGACTCGTAGCCGGGGTTGCCGAACGGGCCAGCAAATCCTTCGTCACTATTGATGTTCGAAGCATCGCTATGGAAGCCGAGAACGGCAGTGTCAAAGCGTCCAACCTGCTCCCCCATGAACTGGTGGTCCTCGGTTGGAGCGGTGCCGCCGCCGCGACCCTGCAGGTCAATGAAAGCATCGCCCGCAATCTGCTTCGAAAAACGCGTGCAACGCTGACACAGGATGCAACGCTCACGGTCAAGCGCGATCTGAGTGGAGAGCTTGATGGGCTTCACGAACGTGCGCTTGGCATCATCGAAACGCGAAACTTCACGGCCCTCAGACATCGCCTGATTCTGTAGCGGGCATTCGCCGCCCTTGTCACAGATCGGGCAGTCCAGCGGGTGGTTGATCAGGAGGAACTCCATCACACCCTTCTGGGCCTTCTCGGCTACCTCGGACGTGCGCTGCGTCTTTACCACCATGCCGGGCATGACCGTCATCGTGCACGAGGCCTGTGGCTTCGGGAACGGACGCACCTCACCGGTACGGTCCGGCGCCGCTACCTCAACCAGACACTGGCGGCACGCGCCAGCTGGAGCCAAAAGCGGATGATCACAAAAACGCGGAATGCGGATACCGACCTGCTCGGCAGCGCGGATGATAAGCGTACCCTTCGGGACGGACACCTCAGTGTCGTCGATAGTGAGAGTTACCAACTCCTCACTCATCGGGCACCTCCTTTAGCAAAGTGGGCGGACGCTTCATACGGGAATAGTTCGCGCGCAGGCGTTGTGAGGCCGGCTTCGAACTCTTCGCGGAAATGCGCGATACCAGACTGGACGGGAGCTGCCGAAGCATCACCGAGGGCGCAGAACGAGCGGCCCGCAATATTTCCGGAAATCTCCAAAAGCTTGTCCACGTCACCGGGAAGTCCCCTACCCTCTTCGAGGCGCAGCAGGATCTGTTTCATCCAGTAGGTGCCCTCGCGGCACGGCGTGCACTTACCGCACGATTCGTGCTGGTAGAACTCAGTCCAACGAGTGACGACGCGAACCACTGAAGTGGTTTCGTCAAACACTTGGAGGGCGCGGGTTGCAAGCATTGAGCCCGCCGCTCCCACCGACTCGTAGTCGAGCGGAACGTCCAGTTCCTTCTCGGTAAAGATCGGCGTGGAGGAACCACCGGGCGTCCAGAACTTCAGCTTGTGACCGTCGCGAATACCGCCGGCCATCTCGATCAGCTCACGCATCGTGATACCGAGGGGAGCTTCGAACTGGCCCGGATTATTCACATGACCAGACACGGAGAAGAGGCCGTGGCCGGCCGACTTCTCGGTACCCATCGTGTTGAACCAACCGTCCTCGTGCTGGAAAATACCAGCCACGGACGAGATCGACTCAACGTTATTCACAACGGTGGGGCGGGCGTAAAGGCCCTCAACCGCGGGGAACGGAGGCTTTAGGCGCGGGTGACCGCGGCGGCCCTCGAGGGAATCAAGGAGCGCGGTTTCCTCACCACAAATGTAAGCGCCCGCACCGGCGTGCACCGTGATGCGGAGGTTGAAATCCCCTGCGGGTCCGCGTCCCTGGCCGATAATGCCGGCCTCTTCGGCCTCACGCACCGCGGCGAGAAGGCGACGGTAAACGTGGGCGACCTCGCCACGCAGGTAGATAAACGCGTGCTCACAGCGAATCGCTCGAGACGTGATTGCCATGCCCTCAATCAAAACGTGCGGGTTGGCCATCAGTAGCGGAATATCCTTACAGGTTCCCGGCTCGGACTCATCCGCATTCACAACGAGGTAGCGGGGGCCGCCATCGTCAGGAGGCAGGAACGACCACTTAAGCCCCGTGGGGAAGCCAGCACCACCACGGCCGCGAAGACCAGCCGTCTTCACCGCATTCGTAATGTCAGCCGGATCCATCGTTAGGGCGCGCTCAAGGCCCTTGTAGCCACCGCGCGAGCGGTACGACTCAAGCGTCCATGAACGTTCCTCGTCCCAACCGCGCGAAACGATCGGCGTGAGGATGCCCGGCTTGGAGAACGTTACTTCACTCATCAGTTGCCCTCCTCAACCTGCGGGGCCGTGCCGGTAGCTTCAGGAGCCACCCAGCCCTTCTCTTTCGCGATCTCCAGACCGCGTAGCGACGCCGGTCCAGCAGACGGGCCCTCATCCACGAGGCCATCTTCAAAACCGGCTAGAAGCCTAGAGATTTCCTTGAACGTGGGCACCTGCTCCGGACCTCGCGTGGACTTGATCGGGCGCCCGGCCTCAATATCATCCACGAGGGCGATCGTTGATTCCGGCGTCTGGTTGTCGAAAAACTCCCAGTTGACCATCACTACGGGCGCGTAGTCACAAGCCGCGTTGCACTCAAGGCGCTCCAGCGTGATCTTGCCATCCGCCGTGGTTTCGTCGTGGCCCACCCCGAGATGACCGGAAACGGCCTCCCAGATCTGGTCCCCGCCCATCACAGCGCACAGGGCGTTCGTGCAAACCCCCACGTTGTATTCACCGTTGGGGTGGCGCTTGTACTGCGTGTAGAACGTGGCAACAGCGGAAACCTCCGGGCGAGTAATCCCCAGAGTCTGTGCACAAAAAGTCACGCCATCAGCAGAAATGTAGCCGTCCACCGACTGCACCAAGTGCAGCATGGGCAAAAGTGCCGAACGCTCGTGGCCCTTCGGGTAGCGCGCCATAATCGCAGCGGCATCAGCACGCAGGCGCTCCAAAACTTCGTCGCTGTACATCAGCGATCAACACCTCCCAGTACCGGGTCAATCGAAGCGAGAGACACGACGACGTCAGCAAGCTGACCGCCCTCAGTCATCATCGCAAACGACTGCAAGTTAGAGAACGACGGGTCGCGGAAGTGCGCGCGGTACGGGCGCGTACCGCCGTCCGAAACAACGTGAGCGCCAATAACGCCCTTAGCGTGTTCCACCATTCCATACGCCTGGCCGGCCGGAACCTTGAAGCCCTCGGTTACAAGCTTGAAGTGGTGAATGAGAGACTCCATGGACTCACCCATGATCTCGCGAATGTGCGCCAGCGAGTTACCCTGACCATCCGAACCAATCGACATTTGTGCCGGCCACTTGATTGCCGGATCCTGCACCATAACTGGGTCACCCTCGCACTCATCAAGCTTGTCGAGAACCTGGTTAATGATTCGCAGCGACTGGTAGCACTCGTCGAAACGCACCTGCACGCGGTTGTACGCGTCAGACTTGTCTCGAACCGGAACGTCAAACTCAAGCTGGTCGTAACCGAAGTACGGCTGTGTCTTACGCAAATCGAGCGGGAGGCCAGCAGCACGCAAGCACGGACCGGTCATGCCAAGCGCCATCATCGAAGCGAGCGACATGTAGCCCACATCAATGTGACGAAGCTTGAAGATCGGGTTTTCCTGCGTGAGGTCCTGCAACTCCCCAATGTCATTGCGCAAGTTAGGAAGGAGCTCGCGAATGTAATCCGTGGTGCCCGACGGCAGATCCTGAGCCACACCGCCCGGACGCATAAACGCGTGGTTCATGCGCAGACCCGTGATGCGCTCAAAAATACGGAGCACGTTCTCACGGCCTCTAAAGGCGATCGTCATCATCGTGGTTGCGCCCAGCTCGTTACCACCGGAGCCGATTGCGACCAGGTGCGAGCCAATACGGTTCAGCTCCATCAGCAGAATGCGGATCCAGTTAGCGCGCTGCGGAACCTCGTCGGTAATACCGAGTAGCTTCTCCACGGCCTGCACGTAAACAGCCTCGTTAAACAGCGGAGCCACGTAGTCCATACGCGTACAGAACGTTACGCCCTGCGTCCACGTGCGGTACTCCATGTTTTTCTCAATGCCCGTGTGCAAGTAGCCCGTGTTCAGACGGGACTCGCGCACAGTCTCACCATCGATCTCGAGGATCACGCGTAGCACGCCGTGCGTGGACGGGTGAATCGGACCGAGGTTAACAACGATGCGCTCGTTAGAAAGACGCTCGATCTCTGAAAGAACATCTTCCCAGTCGCCGCCGCTTGCTAGAACCTCAGGAATATCGTCGATATCGAGTCCACCGGGCGTTGCGTAAAATACCGGTTTTTCGTTATTCATTAGTTGTACGACCTCCGAGTGTCTGGCGGCGGAACTGTAGCTCCCTTGTATTCGACCGGAATACCACCCAGCGGATAGTCCTTGCGCTGGGGGTGGCCTACCCAGTCATCGGGTAGAGCGGTACGAGTAAGGCCGGGGTGACCGGTGAATACGATGCCGAACAAATCCCACGTTTCGCGCTCATGCCAGTCATTACCCGGGTAGATCGAAACGACGGACGGGATCTTCGGATCCGAATCCGGAGCGGTTACCTCCAGGCGGAGCATGCGGTTGTGCGTCACCGAGAGGAGGTGGTAGACAGCGTGCAGTTCGCGGCCCACCGCGTGCGGGTAGTGCACGCCGGAAACGCCCAGGCAGAGTTCAAAGCGCAGATCCTGATCATCACGCAACCAACGGCAAATCTGCAGAATGTGCTCGCGAGGCACAAAGATCGTAAGCTCATCGCGGTCTACAACCACGCGCTCGATGACATCTTTGACCTCAATGCCGGCATCCTTGATGAGTTCTTCAAGAATATCCACAACAGAGTCAAACCAACCGCCGTAAGGGCGAGCCGATTCACCGGGAAGATCAACCGTGCGCGTGAGACCACCAAAACCGGTGGTATCGCCAGAACCGCGAACGCCCCACTGGCCGTGACGGACGTCAACGACCTCGGGAGCCGCTCCGCCGCGAGTTGGGCTGGCCTGCTCGGCTACCTCGCCGAACTTCTTCGAGGATGGGGAGTTGTCGCTCATGCAAGCAGTCCCTTCATCAGATGAGTTGGGGTAGCTGCAAGAGCAGCTTCTTCCGCCTTACGCGCAACCTCAATGCGGTGAGCACCAACCGGCTCCTTACCGATCTGCTCACGCAGCACCATGATCGCGTTGATCAAAGCCTCTGGACGCGGCGGGCATCCCGGCAAATAAACATCAACCGGAACAACGTGGTCACAGCCCTGCACAACCGCGTAGTTGTTGAACATGCCGCCCGTGGAGGCGCACGCGCCCATCGAAATAACCCACTTAGGTTCTGGCATCGAGTCATAAACGCGGCGAACGATCGGAGCCATCTTGTGCGACAAACGGCCGGACACGATCATGAGGTCAGCGTGGCGCGGCGATGCGCGGAACACTTCCAAACCAAAACGAGCCATGTCGAAACGCGGCGTGCCCGCAGCCATCATCTCAATGGAGCAGCATGCCAGACCCATTGTTACAGGCCACTGAGAGTGCTTACGGGCAAGATCTAGAACCGCCTCAATGGAGGCTAGGCCAACGCCTGCGGGAAGACTATCTTCGATACCCATTTACTACTCCCTCCTATCAGTCCCAATCCAGGCCGCCGCGGCGCCACTCATAAATAAATGGAACCGTGATCAGCGCGATGAACGTAAACATGACAACGAGGCCGAACAGGCCCAACTTCCCGAAGGTCACAGCCCACGGGTAAAGGAAGACAACCTCGATGTCGAAAATAATGAACGTCATAGCCACCAGGTAGTACTTCACGGGGAAACGGCCGACATCAGCGTCGTGATGGATCGGGTCCACACCGCACTCGTAGTTACTGGACTTGACCTTGTTCTTGTTAACGGGTCCCAGGATCGCGGAGGCTCCCAGGCCACCGAGTGCGACCAAGACTGCCATCGCGGCCATGATCAATATCGGGATATACGGATTGCTCACTATGCCTCCAACCTGGCGGTTAACAGATCATTCTTTGTAGATTTTGCTGGGGATACCAAACTCTTAATCATACCTTTGGAACCACCTTCGCAAGAGCCGTTATCAGCTTGTCATCCCACTCTCCGCCCGAACGCTCAAAGCCGTCCGAAAGGAGTTTGTGAACGAGTTTCATGAGCCTGGGACGCGGCAGACCATACTTTGTGCAGGCGTGCATGATCTTCGGGTTCTCGATCAGCTTCACAAACACGCGGCCCAGCTGGTAATAGCCGCCCCAGTCTGCGGTCAACGCTTCCGTGTACGTTTCCATTGCGCGATCAAAACCCGCATCAGAAGTGCGGCTTAGCGCAGAAACAATAGATTCCGCGGCGTAGCGCCCCGCCCTCATAGCGGGGGCAATACCCTCACCATCGAAAGCAGAAACCATGCCGCCCGCGTCACCAACGATTACGAGGCCGTCGCGGTAGTGGGGCTTGCGGTTGAACGACATCGGCAAAGCGGCAGAGCGAAGCTGACCGATCTGATTCTCTTCGGTCATCTCCCACTCTTCGGGCAGGTTCGCGATCCAGGTCTTGAAGATCTCGCGATACGGCAACTTGGTTGCCTTTGACGTAGAAGAAACGGAGCCGAGCCCAACGTTAACAACGCCGTCGCCCAGCGGGAACAGCCAGCCGTAGCCGGGCAGAAGATCAGATTCACCGCGCTTGCCGCTCCACAGCTCCAGGTGCGAATCCATCCACTCTGCATCGCCATTTGGCGACTTAAAGTATGCGCGAGCTGCCACACCCAGCGGGCGGTTCTCTAGCTTTTCAATACCGAGGGACGTGGCGAGGCGGGCGGCTACACCGCCGGCTTCAACAACGACCTTCGCGCGAAACTCGATTTCCCGAGCATCTTTACCCTTGCCGACCTTCGCGGTTACGCCGCACACGCGGCCGGTAGGAGTTTGCAGAGCGCCCGTAACGTTGAAGCCTTCGTACAAGCGGACTCCCGCAGACTCGGCGCGGCGCGCTAAATCCTCATCCAACTGCATGCGGGCACGCGCCATACCAAAGTTAGGAGCCGACTTCGTTTCTGGCCACGGCAAATAAATAGAGTGGCCGCCGCCAATTACATTGAGACCCTTGTTGCGCTGCCACCCCGCGGTGTCAACGCCCATGAGTTGAACCTCAGCAACCGCGGCTGGCGTCAAGCCATCACCACAAATCTTGTCGCGCGGGAACGTAGATTTTTCTAAAAGAGCAACGTCAAGCCCCGCCCGCGCCAAGTAATAAGACGTTGCAGAACCTGCAGGGCCTGCGCCCACAACGACGACATCAGCACTGAAGTCGGACGCGTCAGCCAGCTCCACGTGTTCCTCCCGCTCGTTGCTACTCATATAACTTTTACCAAATTTGCATTCCTCTAGAGGCGAAATGCCCATATGTCCCTACCCTATCCACCGGGTGGGGTAGGTCCACAAAAGATACAGAAAAAAGGCGATTTGGCACGGGAAACGAACGCCCGGCCGCCGCAAACACAATCGTATTTGATCACAACCGTGTTACTTATTTTATTGATCACAGTGAGGCTATCGCGAAAATCGCGCATCAGCACTTCAGGGTTTGATAGCGCGGTGCAACGCGAGGATACCGCCCGTGTAGTTGCGGTACTGCACCCGCCCCCAACCGGCCTGGGCAATCATTTTGCCCAGTGTCTCCTGGTCATACCACTCGCGAATCGACTCAATCAGGTAGTCATAGGCCTCATCGTCTGAAGACAGTAGCTTCGCCACTCGCGTCAAAATTTCTTCCAAATAAAACCCGTAAACGGCGTTAAACACCGGCCAAGTTGGACGCGAAAACTCGCAGATCAAAAGACGCCCGCCCGGCTTGGTCACGCGCGCCATTTCCTGCAACGCCTTCTCGGTGTTTTGCACGTTGCGCAGGCCAAACGAAATAGTTACCGCGTCAAACGAGGCATCCTCAAACGGCAAATCCGTTGCGTCCCCCTGCACAAACTCTAGTTCCGGGTGACGCTGGCGCCCGACCTCGATCATACCCTCCGACAGGTCACACGCGATCACATGCGCACCGGTTTCCGCGAGCGCCGCCGTGGAACCACCCGTTCCAGCAGCCAGATCAAGGACTCGTTCGCCCGGCTTCAGGTTGAGGGCACGCACCACTCCCCTGCGCCAAATATGCACCTGACCGAACGTCAACGCCTCGTTAGTTAGGTCGTATCGACTGGCCACTTTGTTGAACATGCCCGCGACCTCGTGGGGACGCTTCTCTAGCGATGCACGATTTACGTCTGAAGCTTTAAGGTCACGTTTTGCCATGAGATCTATCTTGTCATGGTTCTACGCCAGAGGTGAACTTCAACCAGCTGCCGCGAAATAAGATCCTTCTTCGAGGGGGCATACTGCCTAGGATTTCAAGCAAAGTCGATCGTTAGGATGCCTGGCGCAACGAAAATACGGGGCCAGGTAGTATGGGATACCGTGACAGTATTGAACTCCGCACGACGATTTTGCCTTCGCGATCCGCATGCGCGCCCAAAACTGCGCGTTTCGATCAGCGAGGTTGGTGGCCCCTCCACATTCTCTGAGCTTCTGCACCGCGTTGACGGCGCACGTAATCTCTCGGTTTGGAGCGGGCCTGCACTAGCTACTGACGCTCAGCCAATCATCGTTGGAGACGGTATAGCACTTGCCATCATTGCGACAGAGGAAGGCAGCTACGGCCTCGCGCATCCCACTTTCAAAATGCTTTCACGCGCGCTACTGCCCAACCCGCGGCCAGAGAATCCCGGGATAGTTCAAAACCAGCCGCACATGCAGGTCGCGGGCCGAGACTGGCTGGCGCTAATCGCTGAAGCAAGCGTGGAAGGCGGCCAGGAGTTCTTCGCCCGGACGGGGATGCACGCTCCGCTAGGGCTAATGTCATTTGGCTTTGCTCCCGGAACGCCGGGGGCGCTGGTACTGCCGCGCATTGCATGGGTGGCATTGGGCGATGCCACGTGGAAGATCGAGACGGTTATTGAGGCAGACGGCGAAGACCTCCACGCAATCGAGGACGGCGCTGGTCAGCGCAACACCGAGAGCGAGAACCTTGATGGAGCGCCCAACTGGTATTTAGATCCGGGCACCATGTCACGCTCCGCATGGAAGCACGCGGTTGCCATGGTCGTGGACGAACTGCGCGACGGCCGGGCACAAAAAGCTGTTATGGCTCGCGATATTACGGCTCGATCTGACCATCCGATTAACCTAGTTGCAGTTTTACAAGAGCTCGCTACGGCCTACCCCACCACCTGGACGTTTAGCGTTGCCGGCCTCACCGGCGCATCGCCGGAAATGCTCGCGTTCGTGCGCGGCGGGCAGTTGAAGTCCCGCGTACTTGCCGGCACTTGTCCTCCGGGGGAAGGCGCCACCCTGTGGGAATCAGCTAAAGACCGTGAAGAGCACGCTCTTGCCGTTCAATCGGTGGTGGACTCCCTGGCCGGGCTCAGCCGCGACCTCAACGCTCCCCGCCAGCCGTTCCTCTTGGACCTTCCTAACGTCACTCATCTTGCTACCGACGTGACCGCCGACCTCACCGCGATTGCGGTGGGCCACGCGCCCGTTTGCGAAGCGGTTCGAGCCCTGCATCCCACGGCCGCGGTTTGTGGCACCCCCACACAGGACGCTTTCGAGCTTTTGTCCAAGCATGAACTGACCGACCGCGGACGCTACTCCGGGCCCGTTGGCTGGATCGACGGGGCGGGTGAGGGAGCGTGCGCGATCGCTCTGCGCTGCGGCCAGGTTCTTCCCGACGAGCACTCGATCCGCGTATTTGCCGGCGGAGGCATCATGCCCGAATCCATTCCCGAGGTGGAACTAGCCGAAACTGGGGCAAAAATGCTACCCGTACTGCAGGCAATCGGCCTCGAAAACTAATCTTCGAGGCCGATTGGTGAAAGCTTAAAGCTTGCGCATTCGCCTAGCGCGGCGAATAGTCTGGGAGCACCACGTAGATCGCAGGGAACAAAATCACCGTGAAACCAATGGTCAACGCCAGGGGAGAGAAAACGTTCAACGCGAATGCGGTGAAAACGCCGCACACTACCGCCGCTATCGCCGCCACAAGATAAATGCCGCCCGATTTGTAATACTCCGCAGCCAGCACATTTGCCATCACCGAAGCGACACAAACCAACCCGGCCCACACGAGAGCTCCACCGATCAAAAGTAGCCAATCCCCCGCCCCGGCTTCGCCGCGCATGTAACGCGCTTGAAAGGGAACCTGTTCAAACCAAACGAGGAAAGGCAGGGCAAGGCCAGCTAGCATCACCAACACAATCGGAATGGTGTACTGACTATTTCGCTTCACGGGATCCTCCTAGACCGAGCGTTGCAAACCCAATGCTACACGCGCTCTGAGCCACCCGGGCAGCTCCAAATCCGTGGTGAATGCGAGCTGGCCGAGTTAGCTACTTAGCTTTGAGGGCCACTTGGACCTCGGTGATCTCACCGCCGCGAGCGATCCCCAACGTCACTGTGTCACCCGAGTTGTACCTGCGCACAAATCCCGTAAGTGCAGCGGAGGACACCACGTCGTTGCCATCTATTGACACGATCACGTCACCAACCCGCAGGTTCGCATCTGCGGCCGCTCCTCCTGGCAGTACCGACTCCACCTTCGCACCCAGACGGGTTTCCTCACCCACCTGGATCGCCGCAGTAGAGATGCTCACGCCAAGTTGAGCGTGCACCGCCTCGCCCTTCTCAATCAACTGCGTCACCACGTTCTTCACCAGGTTCACCGGGATCGCGAATCCGAGGCCGATAGAGCCAGCCGAGCCCTCTTTACCCATCGACGCGATTGAGGAGTTAATGCCAATCACACGGCCCTGCGCGTCAAACAACGGACCGCCCGAGTTACCGGGGTTAATCGAGGCATCCACCTGGATAGCGTTTGTTACCACGGTTTCTGACTGCGGCGACTGCTGCAGGAAGTACGGGAACTGGTAGTTGAACTGCTCGCTTTGATCGTTTGGCACAGCCGTCTTCACCGCCACCGGGCGATCCAGCGCCGAAACGATACCGGTGGTCACCGTGTCCGTGAGCCCCAGCGGCGAGCCGATCGCCATCACGGCCTCGCCCACCTTTAGCTGGCTGGAATCACCAAAGTTACCGGCAACCAAATCAGCGGGCGGATTCTTCATACGGATAACAGCCAGGTCCGTAGTTGGGTCGATACCCACAATCTCCGCCTCGTAAAGTCGGCTTCCGCTGGCGCGAACCGTGATTTTTGCCTGCTCGTTATTAACTGCGGCAGAAACCACGTGATAGTTCGTGACAATGTTGCCGTTACTATCCCAAACAACACCCGAACCGGTGTCACCACCATCCCCCGTGCTGACTTGAATGGACACTGTGGCGGGACGAACCGCGTTAGCTACCGCCTGCCAGTCAGTGCCCTCTCCGGAAACCTGAACGGTTGGAGTCTTTTCACCTGACGGCTGCTGAATCTGCTGGCTACTGGCCGCGGGCGCGTATGCTCCCGAAAACTTAAGCGTAGCGATCGTGCCACCAACCGCGAGGAACGCGGCAAGCAACATCGCGACTATGAGGGCGCCCCAACCTGGCCCCTTATTAGCCGGTTTACGCGGCGCTGTCTGCACCTGAGAGGCATAGCCAAACGGCTGGCCATACGACTGCTCGGGTTGCGCCTGTTGAAAGCCCTGTTGCTCGTAATTCGCCTGACCGTAAGCAGCCCGGTCGTATGCTCCCTGCTGCCCGCTAGCTTGCTGGCCATATTGTTGCTGGCCATACGCCTGCTGCGGGTAGGCGCCTTGCTGCGGATAGTTTTGCGCGGCAACGGGCGCAGAGTAGGCCTGAGGTTGTACTTGCTCTTCTACCTCTTCTTGCTCACGTGGATCCTGCTGGTCTGCGCTCTGCGAATCTGCTGTTCGGTAAACGTAGCGCGGCTGGTCCGGGGTTTTGATGGGCTCACCCTGCGGGGTTTCAGGGGTAACGGAATCTGGTTCGCCCTCGTAATCCCTGGGACGCTCATTCTCCATCGTGGCTCCTAAAAAATATCTGTACTTTTTTCAAAACAATGTACATGGTGGCCGGCTGTTCTGAGCGATTTCTTCAGTGCACCTGGGTTTTTTCTGGAAAAAGTGATTGCACGCCCGCGCGCACTCCGCTGTGGTCTGCCACCACGTGAATGATCCGCCCGCGCGGCCGGTCTGCGAGCGCCCTCGTTAATGTTTCAAAAGCATCTGCTTCAACCGCGTTCTTGCCGTTTCCCTCCGCACCGTTTCGGGTGGAGGTGGTGAAGTCCGCGCGGACGTACTCCCAGCCGGTAGCAACGGCAAGCGCCTCAAAGTCGAGACTATGCGCAACCGCAAAAAACCTTTCATAGACGGCGCATGGAGCTAGGCCGTGTTCGAGCGATTGGAAGATGCGTCCTCCCTGATCGTCTATCACCACCACGTCTACGTTCGGCACTGCCTGCCCCGCGGGGAGCAGGAGCGAACCAATGTCATGCATAAACGTGAGGTCCCCAACCAATGCGCGCACGGGGCAATCAAGGCCGAGCGCAATGCCTTTTGCCGTTGCGATAGTGCCGTCGATTCCCGCCTGGCCGCGCGCGGCAAATACCCCTTTTGCCCCGTTCCCCACGGGCGAATCCGCCGCCAGATCAATGTATCTAATCGAATTTGAAGCGCCGAGGACCAGGGCGTGACCGCCACCTTCCGGCTCGGCCGCGCGCGAGGCGTTTGCGTACGCGTCCCACACCGCGCGGGCGGCAATAGCGCCGTGCGGTATTGGGTGGTGGGCGCCTGAGTTGACATCCGTCGCGCGCGGATTGTCGCCCTGGCTATTTCCTTCATGGAGGGAGGAAGCAGCAAGCTGACTGAGTTCGCGCGCCCGGATCCACTGGCCAACGTTTTGAGCATGCTCGGCCCAGCTTCTTGTCCACGCACCCTGTGGCATCTTCTGCTTGACAGGGGCAAGTTGTTCCACCACGAGGTCGGCGTTACCCGCAACATCGGGATATTCGCGCGCGCTCGAAGCTACAACCACCCGGGCAGGGCCAGCTAACAGGCGCGAAACCGGGCGAGACAAGCTGGGATGGCCAAGCACCACGACCTGCTCAATTTCACCAGCAAACCGAGTCAGCATCTGCTGCTGGAATCCGCAAAAGGTAGCAGCTCCAAATGCGCCGGAGGAGGGCTCGGCCAAAAGTGGAACCCCAGCCGCCTGAGCCAGCTGCGCCGCACCCTCGGCTTTGTCTCCCGCAACAATGACCGTGCGCAAATCTTGCACGGCATCCTCCCACGCGGTCACAACCGGCTGACGCCGCGCAAGCCGGGCGGGGATCCCCGCGTCTAAATCCGCTACCGCAGGCGCCCCCTCCGGGGTCAAAGGATCGCGGAATCCGATATTGATATGCACCGGACCACCCGCCTCGCGCGCGCCCACGGCCTGCCCCACCAGGCGGCGAACGCGCGCAACAAAGGCCTTCGCAGCGCGGTCCTCGGACACCGCGCGAGCATCCGGACTAATCCCCACTTCCGCCGGCACATCCAGCTGCGCCACCACGTGGTTGCCAAACAGCCCAGATTGATCCGTGGTCTGCGACGCGCCCACGCCCCTCATCTCAAAGGGCCGATCCGCCGAAATCACAATGAGCGGCGCGCCCGTGTGGAACGCCTCAATCACCGCTGGTAGCAGGTGTGCGGGGGCGGTGCCGGAAGTTGTCACCACCGCAACTGGAGCCTTCGAAGCCTGCGCTAAACCCAGCGCATAGAACCCTGCGCTACGCTCATCGAACGCGGGGTGCGCGCGCACCAGCCCACTGCCCTCCGCACTAGCAATCGCATACGCAAGCGGAGCGCTACGCGAACCGGCAGCAACCACAAAATCGCGCACGTACGGAGCCAGCGCCGCAACCAACCAGCGTGCATCAACAGAAGCAGGCATAACCCTCCCCCGCCACTACAGGCAGTGAACCATTTCTTCAAGCCTAGCGAGCCACCGCGTCAGATGCTCCGCCTCGTCACGCCTATGCGGCAAGAACGATACGGCGGCCTCGTCAATCTCGATTTCTTGAGGAACAATAACCCCATCTACCGGTCGAAGCGGAGTCTTGGTGACGTCCGCCGTGAACATTTGCGAGGTAGCGAGGCCACAGGCAAACGGTAGCTCGTCCAACGCCGCCGCGCACTCCACGCCGCGGACTAGACCCACCGACGAATCCAAGGCGGAGGAGACAACCGCGGGCAAGCCCGCCCTCTCAACCACATCGATCAGGCGCTTTGCTCCGCCCAGTGGCTGCACCTTTACGATCACTAAGTCCGCAGCGCCCGCGCGTGCCACCGCCAGAGGATCCGAAGCACGACGCACCGACTCATCCGCCGCGATCCGCACGTCCACCTGCTGGCGAACGCGCGCAAGTTCCTCCACCGTTGCGCACGGTTGCTCCACATACTCCAGGTCCGCACCGCCCCCACTCTGGCACGCCCGGTTCAGTTCACGAATGGCCTCCAGCGCTTGAGGCACGTCCCACGCCGCATTTGCATCCACGCGGATCTGTCCCGCCGGGCCGAGGGCGTCGCGCACCGCCTCGATACGCGCGCAATCCTCGCTAATAGTGGAGTTTGGATCCGCCACTTTTACCTTTACCGTGCGAGCCCCACCCGAATTCTTCACGATGTCGAACGCCACCTGCGGCTCCACCACCGGCACGGTTGCGTTAACCGGCACGGCCTCACGCTTACGCGGCAACGGTTCACTTTGCGCGGCCTCAAGCCCCGCACGCAACCACTGGGCGGATTCGCGCGCGTCATAATCCCAAAATGGTGAAACTTCCGCCCAACCGCCCGGCCCGCGCAAAATCAGGCCGTCACGCACTGTGATACGCCGAAACCTGTTCTTTAGTGGCAACCGAAAATAGAGCAGCCGATCAATTCCTTCAAACACGTTCACAACCGAGGCAGGAAGCGCCTCAATCGCGACCTCGAGAAGCCGGGTAGAATCAGTGGGGAGCGCATCATTCACAACCCCATTTTGCCAAACTTGCGCGTATTTCGTGGCGCCGCCGACCCCCGCTCATGTTCCCCTCAACACTCGATGCGCGGCAACTACAGATCAGCGCGGGTCCACGCCGGCTCGTGTGGGTAAGCTTGGAGCATGACGATCATCGCATTCGTATTGGGCCTGGCTGCCCTAATCGCAACCGTGTGGCTACGCAAAGACACGCCCTCGTCGCGGGCGTGGGAAACCGAAGATGGCATCGTGGATGAACGATTCGCCTTCGTGTTCCTCCCCAGTTTCACCGTCTTACTGTTCGGCCTGGGAGTGATCGGACTGTCCGGCCTGTTCAACGAGTTGACCGGAGGCGTGTGGGTACTGTTTATCCTCGGTTGTCTACTGTCCGCCGTCGGAGCGGTTGGCACCGTGGTCGGCCTGTTCTCAAATAAGTACCCGCTGTGGCTATTGCCGAAGTGGAGGCTAGAAAGCCCGCGCCGCAAGTAGGCCATCAAGTTCGCCGAGTCCACCTGCTTCAGCAGAACTACCAGCCCCGCCCCTACCCGCGTGCGAGAAAGGGGCGGGGCTGGTGCTTTGCTTAGCGGTTCAGGATCGCCATTGCGGAGCGGGGCGCGAGGACGGCATGGCCTGTCGCATCCGCCTGCGAAATCAGGTCAAACCCGGTAACGCCAGATAGTTGCACAGCCTTGTCAGAGTGGTTCATGTAGAACGTCACCGGTCCGCGTGCGACTCTCTCTACACCATCAGGTAGCTCCATGCCGCTCATATCCAAGCGCGAGAACGCACCGAGCACGCGCATGAGGGCTGCTCGGCCGGTAGCATCCAGATCCGTTGCAACGTACCACGCGCTACCCTTGTCGATTCGCCTGCGCGTGATTGCCGGCCATCCTCCAAGATCTGACTCGTAACCAAACTGCGCCATCACCTCGACCTCGTCGTTTAGCCACATCGGATCAGTGAAGTCGCTGGCTTCCTTTGTTGCCATCACATACTCGCCCCACGTGCCCCCGCGCGGGGTTGGTTGCGGTGTACCAATCTGATCCAGCGCCCGCTTCAATTCTTCGGCGCGAACCTCCAAGTTGTGGAAGCCCTGCTTCGAGGGGACGTGCACCGCCCTCGTAATCCGGTCAACGCGCGGGTCCACTTCGTCCAGGTTTGGAATATTCCACCGCTGCGCATTTGGCGATGCTACGGCGTGCTGCGTAACGCGAACGCCTAGCAGATTTGTTAGCGCTCCCAAGTAGCCGCCCAAAATCGCGCGGCCGGATTCATCAACTACGCCCGAGGGAGCCGCAACCAAGACGTGTGCGCCGCGGCGCGCTTCAGCCTGGAGACGTTCAGCGAAGTTCGGGTAGTCAATGAACAGTTCAGGAACTACCATCAGATCGTAGCCGGCCAAGTCATCTTCAATACCAACCACGTCAGCAGCAATGTTCATCTCCCATAGGGTGCGATGCCACGCCCTGACCCCGTGCATGGCTGGCGGCAGGCTATCGGGGCCGATCACAGCGGCTCGTGCCTGCATACTGTCCCAATCCGCCACAATGCAAACCTTGGCCTGCACGCGCTGCCCCAGCACCGGGGTCAGGCGACGTAAGTACTCCCCAAGTTGCACAACCTCAGCCCAAGACTGCGCGTTCTTACCCGCGTGCGCCACCATCGCAGAGTGCATCATTTCAGCTCCGCCCGGGCTTTGCCGCCACTGAAAGTGCAAGATGCCGTCCGCACCGTGCGCCACGCGGGAAAGCGACCAGAGGGCAAGCTGGCCGGGCCTCTTCGGACTGTTTTCAGGGCGCCACTGCACCGCTCCGGGGGTTTGTTCCATCAGAAGGAACGGTTGGCCTCCGCGGTATCCGCGCATGAGGGCAGAAGTGAACGCAACCTCGTGAGCGCTACCGGCTAGCGCAGGATCCGGGTAGGAATCGTCGGAAACCAGATCTAGATGCTTAGCCCACTCGCGCCCGTTAGTGAAGGGGAACTCGCCCATAAAGTTCGTAGTTACCGGAATAGAGGGGTTGACCTCCCTCACCTGCTTCACTTCAGCTATACACAGGCCGCGCAACTGACTATCAACAAACCGTGCATGATCCAGCACCTGCGACGAGTTGTGCTGTGCGGGCATCTTGCGCGGCAGGTAGACGTCGGTGAAGTCGCTGTAGGTTTGCGCCCAAAATCTCGTGTTCCACGCGTGATTCAGCGCGTCAATAGAACCGTATTTCTCACGCAGCCACGCCTGAAACTCCCCCTCGCAGGCATCGCAGTAACAGCCGTGCACGTGGCAACCATACTCGTTGTTGATGTGCCACATGACGAGAGCTGGGTGGTTAGAAAACTCCTTCGCGAGTGCTGCCGCGAGCGCCACCGACTTTTCCTTGTACACGGCGCTGGAGGGGCAGTACTGCTGGCGCGAGCCAAAAGAGAGGCGCACTCCGGCCTCATCTACGGGTAGGGATTCGGGGTGCTGACGAGCCATCCACACGGGAGGCGAGGCCGTACCGGTGGCCAAATCAACGTAGATGCCAGCGGCTGCGCACTGGTCCATGATTTCGCGGAGCCACGTGAAGTTGTACTCGCCAGGACGCGGCTCTAGTTTGGCCCATGAAAAAACGCCGAGCGTTACCAGGTTCACCCCGGCTTCATGCATCAGCTCGATGTCTTCGCGAATGGTTTCAGCGGGCCACTGCTCGGGGTTCCAGTCGCCTCCGTAGCAAAGTTCGTTTGTAGGCAAAATCGGGTTCATTGCGCAGTCCTTCTGCTTTGAGGTTTATTCGCGTCCGAGGGAAGCGACCATAACGGCTTTGATGGTGTGCATGCGGTTTTCGGCCTGATCAAACACGATGGAGCGTTCCGACTCGAATACTTCGTCGCTCACTTCGCACCCGTTCAGGCCGTAACGCTCAAGTATCATCTTGCCAACTTGAGTGTTGATGTCGTGAATCGCGGGCAGGCAGTGCATGAATTTCGCGTCTGTACCGGCCCGATCCATGAGGGCCGCGTCCACGCGGTAGAGAGTGAGTAGGCGAACACGCTCGTCCCATGCTTCCTCGGGCTCCCCCATTGATACCCACATGTCGGTGTGCACAAAGTTTGCGCCCGCGACGGCCTCGACGTCGTCGGTTACTGTAACTGTTCCCGCGGTTGCAGCCGCTAAATCTTGAGCCTGCTTGACCAGCTCAGCGGGCGGCTGCAGTGCGGATGGCGCGATGATGCGCACATCCATGCCCAACATTGCTCCAAGAACGAGGAGCGATCGGCCCATGTTGTAGCGCGCATCGCCCACGTAAGCGAATGCTGTTTCGGCTAACGGCGCGCTGGAATGTTCACGCATGGTGAGGGCGTCGGCAAGCATCTGCGTGGGGTGCCAAAGGTCTGTAAGACCGTTGAAGACGGGTACACCTGCCCACCGGTGTAGTTGTTCCACAGTGTCATGACTGTCACCGCGAAACATAACTGCGTCGAACATGCGGCCAAGCACGCGCGCGGTGTCTGCTACGGATTCTTTGTAACCAACGTGAGATGACGCCGGATCTAGGTACGTGGTGTTTGCGCCTTGGTCAAACGCTGCGACTTCAAAGGCAGACCGGGTACGAGTAGACATTTTTTGGAATACGAGGGCGATTTGCAATCCCTGCAGATATTGGGTTTCACGCCCCTGAGCCTTCGCGTTCTTCAGCTGCCCGGCAAGGTCAAGCAGGTAGGTCCATTCGCTAGAGCTGAAGTCGAGTTCACGCAAAAAACTGCGTCCACGTAGAGGAAAATCCATGCGTCCAGTCTATTAATCGCATCCGGCGTATGCAGGCGTGTCCACGCTTTCTTCGTTGCCGAGGTGGCCGCTCCCCTTCCGCCTTAAAACACCTGCGGGGCTTCGAGGCAGCTAAGCGAGAGGCACGGCTACTGGGCGCCCGTTCACGTGTACAACTTCAACATCGACCTCGAAGATGTCTTCCAAAACTTCAGGGCGCACAACTTCATCCGGAGTACCGTCCGCTACTACCTCACCATCTTTCAAAGCAATGAGGCGATCGGCGTAGGCGCTGGCCGTGTTGATGTCGTGAATGACAACCACGGTGGACATGTTCTGGTTTTTTGTGGCGCGTACGAGGTGTCGCATCATGTCACGCGAATGACGCATGTCGAGGGCGGAGAGCGGCTCGTCGAGCAGTAGGTATTTGGCGTCTTGCGCGAGGGTCATGGCGATGAATGCACGCTGGCGTTGACCGCCAGAAAGCTCATCCAAAAAGCGGTCGGCGAGGCAAAGCATGTCCACTGACTTCAGGGCTTCCGCTGCTTTTTCTTGATCCTTTGAGCCGATGCGTCCCCGTCCATGCGGGTGGCGTCCCAGCATAACAAGTTCGGCAACTGTGAGCCGTACCGAAAGATGGTTCTCCTGCCTCAAAATCGCAATCTTCTTGGCAAGTTCTTCGCTTTTCCAATCTTTCACGTCAATGTCGTCTACCAGGACGTGGCCATCCACGAGCGGGATGAGGCGCCCAATGCCGGAAAGGAGGGTGGATTTGCCTGCCCCGTTCGGCCCGATGAGGGCGGTGAGCCCGCTATCAGCCAGGTTAAAGCTCACGTTCTTCACTACGGGATCAACCCCGTAGGACATGGTCACGTTACGTAGTTCAATCATTTTGATCCCCTAACTAGCATGACCAGCAGTAGTGCGCCGCCGACCAGTTCAATCACAACGGGCAAAATGGTGCCTCCTGAAAGAACATGCTCCAAGATAGCTTGTCCGCCTACGAGGACGATGATGCCAATCGCACTTGCGCCGGGTACGAGGTGACGGATTGACGTAGATCCGAGGGCATGAACGGCAATATTTGCTACCAGAAGGCCAAAAAACATGAGTGGGCCCACCAGAGCTGTGGCGGCTGAAACTAGCAGTGCGGAGGTTGCCAGCACAGTTTTAACTTCGCGACTGTAGTTAAGGCCCAGGCACGTGGCCATGTCTGGCCCTAGCGCCAACACGTCCCAATCACGCGACCGTTTGATGGCGTAAGCCAAACCAATCACGGTTACTAATGCAGTGATACCGAGTGCGCTTGCGTTAATGGCGGCAAATGAAGCCGTGGAGAGGTCTTGCACGGTCAAGAACTCGTTGGGGTCCATGATGATCGACATCATCGTGGTGATAGAACGCAAAAGCGCGCCAACAACAATGCCAACGAGGACCAGCAGGTGCGCTGACGCCCGACCTTTGCGTATTATTGCAAGGAACATGGTGACGGACACCAGGGTCATAAGGGAGGCTTGCAGGGCAAACATGAGGGCGGGTGGAATCAGGTTTGTTACGCGCGCGCTAAGGAAGAACACCAGGCTGGTTGCCACCAGGGCAAACATGGCGTCGAATCCCATGACGGAGGGAGAGAGGATGCGGTTGCGCGTGACCGTTTGAAACAGCA
The DNA here is from genome assembly GCF_000758775.1 of Actinomyces sp. S4-C9. NCBI lineage: Bacteria > Bacillati > Actinomycetota > Actinomycetes > Actinomycetales > Actinomycetaceae > Actinomyces > Actinomyces sp. S4-C9. The sequence goes on from NZ_JRMU01000004.1 coordinate 41,391, forward strand.
CGGTGGCGGCAGAGAGAGCAACGGCCACCACCACTAGACCAGCAAGGCGTTTGATGCGCAGCGCCGCAATGATTTGCCACGCGTCAAGCGCCCCATACAGCAGGAAGAACAGCATCGCGATCACGGCTAGACCTACCGCGATGAGCACGCGCAGCCGTACGTCTTTAGCTCGTTTTGCCATGACCGCTGCGATGTGGGGAGCACTTCCAACGGCCGATTCGGATCGAGTCGGGCGCACGAGGGGCAGGGCGATGGTGGTCATAACTTCACCGTTTTCAGCAAGATAACGAGGAATATGGCGCCGCCAAACACACCCATTACGACGCCAACGGGAATTTCGGCTGGCGCGATCAGGGTGCGTCCAAGAATGTCAGCGATGAGAACAAAACCGGCACCGCCCATGGCGACGAAGGGCAATGACCGACGCAGGTAGTCCCCCATGATGAGTGACACGATGTTGGGGACAACTAGACCGAGGAAGGGAAGCGACCCTGCTACCACGATGGTTGTGCCGGCCACGATGGCGACTATGGTTAGGCCGACACGAGTGACGCGGGCGTGGTTAAGGCCAAGGTTTGTGGAAAAGTTTTCGCCCAGCCCCACCACTGTGAAGCGGTCTGCAAACAGGTATGCGAGAGCGCACGCCCCGGCCACGATCCACAGCAGTTCGTAACGGCCGGAAATAGTGCCCGAAAAGTCACCGGTTAGCCATGCCTGCAGGGTGCCCTGCAGTTGAAATTCCCAGGCGAGGAAGGTGGCTCCGGCTCCGATGACGCCGGATAAGACAATGCCGAGCAGTGGCACGATGATTGGGTCTTTGCGTGGGATGGAGCGGATCAGGGCGAGGAGCACCAGGGTGGCGCCGAGGGCAAAAATCACGGCGAATCCCATTTTCACCAGGATCGAGGCTGCCGGGAACAGGAGGGTCACAACCAGCACGCCAAGGCCGGCGGATTCGGTGACACCGGTAGTGGAGGGCTCAACGTAGCGATTTTGCACCAGCATCTGCATGACCAGGCCGGCAACTGCCATAGAGGCGCCTGCAAGCACGATGGCGAGGGTTCGGGGAATACGCGACACGGTTAGAACTTGAGCTTCCGCGCTACTTAACTGGCCGCTTATCAGATTTGCAATGGATAGGTCTGCGGTACCAACCGTTACGGATACGGCCATTAGCACCGCGAGCAAGGCGGCGCCGCCAGCCAGCCCCAGAGCGTATCGGGACTGGTTGGCGGCTACCGGCTTAGCGGTTAGAGCGGGAGCGCTCATTTGGTGGCGGCCGCTACTTCTTCTAGCTCAGCCATGAAGTTGGATGCGCCCGTCATGACCACGTACCAGCGCTCTGGCGAAAGGTAAACGATGTGACCGTTCTTAGCCGCGGGAGTTTCATTTACGAGGTCGTTGTCCAGAACTTGCTGCGCAGTGGTTCCAGCCTCGGTGTTTCCAATGGCCGCGTCGCGGTCAATCACGAAAATGTAGTCGGGAGCAAGCTCACGCACAGTTTCAAACGAGATCTTCTGACCCTTGTGGCCTTCTTCAGCTTCGCCTTCAGTTACGGGCTTGAAACCGAACACATCATAGATTGGCGCCCACCTGGACTGCGGCCCGTGCATCGAAACTTCACCGCCGTTGGTCATCAAGACCATTGCCGTGCCACGCTCAGATTTCTCGGCTTCAGCCTTGTATTCAGCGATCTTGGTAAGGAGTTCATCCTTGAGTTCCGCGCCGCGCTCGGCCTTACCAACAGCGGTCGCGAGCATTTCTACGGATTCAGCAGCGCGCTGGGAGTACCCATCCTTGTCCCACGGGACGGAGGCGTCGATGGTGGTGAAGTTCTTGGAGAGCTCGTCGTAGAACTTCGCGGACCTCGCGCCCACAACTACAAGGTCGGGGTTAAGTTTCGCAATGGCCTCTACGTCGGGTTCCTTCAGTGTTCCCAAATTTTCGAGGGTGGAATAGTCGATGCCCTGGTCATCCTTCAGCCAGGTGGGGACGGACTTGACGGGCACGCCAGTCACGAGGTCTCCCGCGCCCAGCGCGTCGATGGTATCGAGCGCGGCCATGTCGAGCACAACGATGGATTTGGGCTGAGACTCGATGGTGGTCTCACCTGCATTGTGAGTGACGGTTGCCGGGAATGCGCCGGCTGCTTCAGTTGCGGTCTCCGTGGTTTCGGGCGCGGAAGACGCGCCCCCAGCCCCGCATGCGGCGAGGGCAAGGGAAGCAACAACGGCAACGGCGCCGAGCGATAGTTTACGCATTAGATTTCACTTTCCTTCTTAACGTAGGTAAGGCTAACCTAACCACATCCCCGAACCTTTTTCAACATTACGTCACGCCTACATTACGTAAATACTAAAAGCCTTAGCAACCCGAGTTTTCCCCGACTTTTTGCGGGCTTCAACCGTCACCGAACCTTGTTTGCGCGGGTCAGGTAGCCTCGAAAGCTAAAAATCGCGCGAACAACTACGATGTACAACATGAGCGCTTTACCCAATGTTTCGGACACTTTTGCCCCTTCCCGCTGGCGTGAGGTGGAAGGTTTCGAGCTTACTGACATGACCTACCATCGCGGCATTTCGCGCGGCGAGGAAGACGGGGCTCTGGCCGGGGAAGACCTGCCCGTGGTACGCATCGCGTTTGATCGCCCGCACCTGCGCAACGCGTTTCGCCCCCACACCGTCGATGAGCTTTACTCTTGCTTAGATCATGCGCGTATGAGCCCGGACGTTGCGGCCGTAATCCTCACGGGGAATGGCCCGTCTGCAAAGGATGGCGGCTACGCGTTTTGTTCGGGCGGAGACCAGCGCATCCGCGGCGCTGCCGGGTACCAGTACGAAAAGACCGATATTTCTAATGAAGCTGAGGTTTCGAAGCGCCGCCAGAACATGGACAACGCGCGGGCCGGACGCCTTCACATTCTAGAGGTGCAGCGCCTGATCCGCACGATGCCCAAGGTTGTGATTGCCGCTGTCCCAGGTTGGGCAGCAGGCGGCGGCCATTCACTCAACGTGGTGTGCGACCTGTCGGTAGCGTCCATCGAACACGCGCGTTTTATGCAAACGGATGCGAATGTGGGCTCGTTTGACGCCGGCTACGGATCCGCCCTGTTGGCACGTCAAGCTGGGGACAAACGAGCGCGAGAGATCTTCTTCTTGGCTCGCGAATACAGCGCGAAAGACGCGGAGCGTTGGGGCATTGTGAACGAGGCCGTGCCGCACGCGGACCTGGAAGCCACCGCGCTCGAATATGCGCGGATTATTGCAACAAAGTCTCCCCAGGCCATCCGCATGTTGAAGTTCGCATTCAACCTCGCCGATGACGGCTTGGCTGGCCAGCAGGTGTTTGCCGGGGAAGCAACGCGCCTGGCGTACATGACCGAAGAGGCGCAAGAGGGGCGCGACGCTTTCCTAGAGCGGCGCAGCCCCGACTGGTCAAGCTACCCGTACTATTTTTAACCATTTTCTTCTGCCCACTCCCCCAGCAGACTGGCACCTTGCCCGTTTGCACGCCCGGCATTGGCCAGGCTCCCTCGTACGTGAATGGATTTGTAATGACGTCGATGAACGCTGCTGATTCCGTAACCCAACTGATGATTGTTCCGGGAGGAACCACGCCCGGCGCGGTAACCATAACCTATTCGGCGGTACACAAGCTGTGGGAGCTGTACGAACGGTTTGAAAAGACGGGTGTGCAGCGTCAGCAGCGCATAATTTTGGCACCGCGAGAGGCCAGCGAGGCAATGCCTGCACGCGCGGCTCAAACCAACGCCGCGCTACAAAAGCGCATCAAGCAGTTGCCGGGCAGCGTGGACGTGATCTTAGAGACCTCCGGCTCCACCACAGGAAATCCGCGGCTTGTGGGGCTCTCGTTCGGCGCACTGGTAGCGTCTGCCCGGGCCACGCACGAGACTTTGGACGGGCCAGGCCGCTGGATTGTGGCGCTCCCCGTGCATCACGTTGCGGGACTGCAAACGCTGATTCGCACCTGCGTTGCCGAGGCCTCGCCAATCATCGCGGACATGTCAGCAGGATTTGATGAGGAGGCCCTGAAAGTCGCGTGCCGAACGGCGGCTGACGATAGTGCTCACCGCGCCTACCTATCCTTGGTCCCCAAACAGTTGCATGACGCCCTCGAGGCTGGGGGCGAACTCGTGGAGCAGCTCGCGCGTCTAGATGCGGTGCTGGTAGGAGGAGCGGGCACCTCCTCGAATCTGCTGGATCGCGCCCGTGCGGCCGGTATTAACGTGGTCACCACGTACGGCATGAGCGAAACCGGGGGCGGCTGCGTCTACAACGGCACTCCCCTGCCGGGCGTACAGATCCGCACGGTTGATGGTCGAATCCAGATTGCCGGCCCCGTCCTCATGGATGGATATGTGGATGGTTTTGACCGTCCATTCGATGTGGAGGACGGGCAGCGCTGGCTACGCACCTCTGACGCGGGCGAATGGGATGGCAACAGTCTGCAGGTGCTGGGCCGGGCTGATGACGTGATTGTTTCTGGCGCGGTGAACGTGGCGCCCACGCGCGTTGCGGACGTAATTGCGGCAGCAGAGGACGTTTCCGACGTTGCGGTTGTCGCCCTGCCTGACGAGAAGTGGGGACAGGTAGTGGCTGCCGCTATCGCCTCGCCTTGCATTAGGGCGAAGATTGACGAGGCCGGTGCGGATCTGTCCGCCCACGAAAATGAGGTGTACGCGAAGTTCGCCAAGCAAATCCGAGACCTGGTTGGCGAGCAGTTAGGGCGCGATCATGCCCCGCGAGTCATCGCGGTTGTGGACGAGCTTGCCGTTACGCCGCTAGGCAAAGTTGATAGGCACGCGGTGGGCGCAATGGTTGCAAATTTGGTTGCGTCTGAAGCCGCGTGGGTACGCTGAGCACATGGCGACTTTCAACGACTGGCTCGAAGGCGCGCGCCTTCGCACCCTCCCCGCAGCAATCGCGCCCGTGCTTATCGGCATTGGGGCGGCCCATTTCCTAGGCGGATTTTCTGCCGCCCGCTCGATCCTTGCCCTGGCAGTAGCGCTTGCGCTACAGGTTGGGGTGAACTTTTCGAACGACTACTCCGACGGGGTGCGCGGAACAGATGCGGTGCGTTCGGGCCCTCCTCGCCTAACCGGCGGGGGCAAGACAAGCCCAAAGGTTGTGCTCGCTGCGGCGCTGGGATGCTTCGCGTTAGCGGGGGTACTTGGCCTCGTTCTGCTTTACATTTCGAGCCAGTGGTGGTTGCTAGTTCCTGGCATTGCGGCGGTTGCCGCAGCCTGGTTTTACACGGGAGGGCGCACCCCTTACGGCTACATGGGCGTGGGCCTGTCTGAGCTGTTCGTCTTCGTGTTTTTTGGCCTCATGGCCACTGTTGCAACCACTTGGGTGCAGATTCAGGTGGCGCCCTGGTGGCTGTGGTGTGCTGCGGCGGGTACGGGCATGCTCTCGGTTGCCCTGCTGTTTGTAAACAACATTCGCGATATTCCAACCGATTCAAAGACAGGAAAGAGGACTCTGCCGGTTCGCTTGGGAGATCGCCTCTCACGATTCGTGTACGCGTGGCTGCTGGGCATTGGCGTGGTTATGACGGGGCTTGGCCTGGTACAAACCCGGTTCGTTCTGGCCTATTTGCTGGTGTTTGCCGCGCCCGTGCTCCTGATTTCACGCAGGGTCCTGGCTGGGGCGAAGGGCCGTGAGCTACTGCCGATCCTACGCAACACGGGCTTTTTAACTCTGTTCACCGGTCTGGCTGTGTGCATTGGCCTAGTCGTGTCCTAAGCCCGGCGAGCATATTCGCGGCCAGTGCATACAATGGTTAAAGACCTATTGAGGAGTGGGAAATGGCTAGGGTTGTGATCGCTATCCTGTCGCTGGCAGTGACGATTTTTGCTGTTGCTGACATTGCGCGCACCCCTAAAGATGAGATTCCCGCTCGAATCCCTAAACCGCTGTGGCTTTTGCTGGCGATTTTGCTGACGCCCGTGGGCGGTTTGGCCTGGATTATCGTGTCTCGCGTAACCCAAGCAGAGGCACGTGGTGGGCAGGTGAATCGCGGTTTTTGGTACTCGCAAGACTCGGCAATAAAACTGCCGAAACGCACCTACACGAACCAGGATCCGTACATGTACGGCGCGCCTGATGATGACCCGAATTTGGCCTGGCACTTGGAAAAACAGATGCGTCAAAAGAGGTCGGAGAATCTCATGCGCGAATTCGAGCGGCAGATGGACGAGGCCGAACGAGCAGAAGACGTGCAGAGTTCGGACCCCGATGCGCAAGGCCTAGATTTCGAAGCAGAGGATCTGACCAACCTGGGCGGCGAAGGCGACCCAAGCCACTCAACACCTACTGACTCCTCGGACGCGGATGCCACCAAAGACCAGCAGGGGCCAGAAGAAGATGAGGATGAGGGCGAGAACCTGTAGCTCTCCAAAAAGTAGAACCAAGGATCGTTCATTTCCTGGCCCGTCTCGCTGGTTTTCCACAGCCAAAATCTATATGTCCAATATCCATATATATTGAGAAACACGTTGAATTGCACTAACAACTAAACTAAATTTACGTTTAGTTGCTCTGGCCGTTGACGCTCCACTTATACGGATGTCGCCGATGACCAGAGCTTTTATGCAAAGGAGCACCATGTCCTCTGCGTCGCTAAGAAGGCACCAACGCACAGAGCGAAGTACCTACATAGTCCGTAAGCCGATTGTTACGGCCATCCTAGTTGATGGTGGTTTCTACCGAAAGCGCGCGTATGCCTTATTTGGTGATAAGAATCCGCAAGAGCGGGCCGACGAGTTGCTGGAGTATCGTCGTAGGCACATAAGGAAGTCACGTTCGAACCTGTACAGAATCTTCTACTACGATTGCCCTCCTTCTACCAAAGTCCTTTACCACCCGCTATTGCGTAGTGAAATCAATCTGGCTAAGAGCGACCAGTACAGATGGTCAAACGCCTTCTTCTCCGAGCTACTAAAGAAACGCAAAGTCGCCTTGCGACGAGGGGAAGAACTCGAGTCGCAACGCGGGTATACGCTTAAACCCGAGCCAACGAAGAAGCTATTGGCAGGCCGCATTATGGTTGACGAGTTGCATGAGCAGGATTTCTTTCTAGATATCAAACAGAAAGGCGTCGATATGCGCCTTGGTCTTGATATCTCGACGCTTGCGGAACGCGGCCTTGTCAATCAAATAGTTATGATTGCCGGTGACTCTGACTTTGTACCGGCCGCTAAACACGCGCGTCGTTCAGGGATAGATTTTATTCTTGACCCAATGTGGTCACCAATCACTGATTCTTTAAGTGAGCATGTAGATGGCATCCGAGAATGTGTTCTAGCGCCCCCAGAAAACTTGCAGGACCCGCTACATCTGAACAGCATCAGTGTTTCAGCCCGAAATTGTTCTTCAGAAGCACAGGATGATCCCGATGATGAGCTCTGAGTTTGTGGCCTTCCTCGGCACACGCGGCCAGGTATAAGACTCGCAACTTCTCAGCAAAATAGGACCGTGGGGGCCATTCCTTTTGGAATGACCCCCACGGTTTTATATTCGGCTTCTAATGCTGGCCGTACACGTTTTGATACCTGTCATACAAGGAATCAATGTGGCGCTGCTCGATTGGAATCACGTCGCCAAGCTGTTTAGCGATGTGAACCGTGCGGGCAACCTCCTCAACCATCACAGCAGCCTTAACCGCAGCCTTCGCGTCCTTACCGATCGTGAAAGGACCATGGTTTTGCATCAGCACGGCCTTCGACCTGTGCCCGCGCAGAGTCTCCACAATTCCGCGACCAATCGAATCATCACCGATGATTGCAAACGGACCAACCGGAATCGGGCCTCCAAACTCATCGCCCATCATGGTGAGCACGCATGGGATCTCCTCACCGCGCGCCGCCCAAGCCGTCGCATACGTCGAATGCGTGTGCACCACGCCTCCAACCTCGTCCATGTGCTTGTAAACGTAAGCATGCGCGGCCGTATCCGAAGATGGTGAGAGGTTATCGGGCGTCCCATCCGCAATCTTCTTACCGTCCAGGTCACAAACCACCATGTTGTCGGCAGTCAGCTCGTCATAAGACACCCCGGAAGGCTTGATCACAAATAGGTCGGTGCCAGGCACGCGCTCCGACACGTTTCCCGCCGTCCACACAACCAACTCCCAGCGGGGTAGCTCAGCGTGCAGGCGCGCAACATTCTCACGAGTACGCTGAACGGCCTCTTGAACCTCTGCAGGCAGCTTCGATAGTTCAATCATCTAGTTGATCACTCCCATCTACTTCGCGCGACGCTCGTGAGCTTCACGCCGGATTCGCTTCAAATCGTGCATCACTTCATTTTCACGACCGAAGAGGTCATGCAGGTACCTGTAGTGCTTGTACAGCTCGTCGTACTGCTTAGACCTGGTCTCATCCGGCGTGTAGGCAGCCTTCTTCCGCTTGCCCATTGCCGCGGCGGCCTCCGAAACCGTGTCGTACAAGCCCGCTGCAACAGCACCGAAAATAGCGGAGCCCAGAGCCGGAGCCTGCGAGGACAGCGCCGTAGAAACAGGGAGCCTAGTGATGTCAGAGAACATCTGCATGAGGAACGGGTTCTTAATCAAACCACCAGCAGCGATGAACTCATTGATCTCAACGCCATGCTCCTCGAAGTTCTCAATAATCACACGGGCACCAAACGCCGTGGCCTCCATGATCGCGCGATACTGATCTTCTGGCTTCGTAGCCAGCGTCTGGCCAACAATCATGCCAGACAGGTTCGCATCGACCAGGATGGAGCGGTTACCGTTGTGCCAGTCGAGCGCAACCAGGCCGTGCTCGCCAACCTCCTGCTTCGACGCCTTCTCTGTGAGGAGCTCATGGAGCGAAATGCCGCGGCTCTCCGCCTCTTCCTCGTAGGCCTTCGGCACACAGTTTTCAACAAACCAGGCGTAAATATCGCCAACAGCGGTCTGGCCGCCCTCGTAGCCCCACATACCATCGATAATGCCGCCATCAACGATGCCGAACACACCCGGCACCGGCTGGAAGTCCTTACCCGAAACGACGTAGCACGAAGAGGTGCCCATAATCGCCGTCAACTGGCCCGCCTCGGTTGCCTGTACTGCGGGAGCGGTAACGTGGGCGTCAATGTTGCCCGAAGCCACCGTTACGTTGCCGGAAAGGCCCGTGATGCGCTGGCCGCGCTCGTTCAGCGTACCTACCTTGCCGCCAAGTGGCAGAACTTCAGCGGCCATCTTCTGCGAGAACACTTCCCCAAAGTCAGGGTTTAGTGTCTTGAGGAAATCTTCGTCCGGGTACTTGCCATCCTGGTACATGCGCTTGTATCCCGAGTCGCCAGCCGCGTATGTCAGGTGACCGGTGAGGATCCAGGTGAGCCAATCCAGAGCGTTCACAATATGATCCGCTGCGTTGTATACCTCCGGAGCCTTCTCCAAAGTCTCCAAGGCCTTCGGCAGCAACATTTCTGAGGACAGCTCGCCGCCGTAACGCGCCAGCCAGTCCACGTTCCGCTCACGCGCCAGCGCAACAATGCGGTCCGCCTGCTCCTGCGCGCCGTGGTGCTTCCACAGCTTCACGTAGGCGTGCGGGTTGTTCCTAAACTCTTCCTTCTCACAAAGCGGCGTGCCGTCCTTATCAGTCACGATCACGGTTGCCGAAGTTACGTCAAGGCCGATACCGACAACGTCTTCCTTGTTAATCTTCGCGTCCTCAATCGCACCCGGAATGACGGTTGAGAGGACTTCCAGGTAGTCCCGAGGGTCCTGGAGTGCAAAATCTGGCGGCAGCTGCTGGTTGTCGCCCGCAGTCAGCGTGTGGTCCATAACCGCGTGCGTGTATTCCAACACTGCTGATCCGAGCTCGTCGCCGTTGCTCGCGTCAACAACTACTGCGCGACCAGACAAAGTGCCCAGGTCGATGCCGATTACATATTTGGGTGACTCAGTGGTCATAGGTTCCTCCTTGAACTACTTGGCCTGTGGTCCAATCAAAGCTTGTATTTTCTAACGACTCGCCAATACCTGGGAGCCGGGTTTGCCCGCACGCCCGAAAATGGAGGGCGCGCGGGCAAACATTAGGCGTGTACTTGAGGTTATGCCTCGGGGTGGCGGTGCTTGCCCCAGTAGCCATCCGCAGCGAACAGGCGCTCGATGACCTCATCCAGCATGCCTGTGTCCGCGAGGACATCAAGCACGGTGTAGCGAGGACGAATCTGCTGCGCCTTGGTGTGCGTCAGGCGGAAGCGATCCCAATCGATCTCGATCATCTCGGGGTGGTAAGGGGCCTTAGCATCCTTCAGCATGCGTGCAGCCTCTTCCGGCGAGACCAGCTGGTCCTTCACGCGCTCCTTGATCTTTGGCCAAGCAGCCTTGATCTTCGTCAGGCGCTCGCGTAGCTCGTCACCTTCCAAGTGCTTGCCAAGGGTGTGCTTCACAGCCTCGTCAACGATGCGCTCGGACTGGATTTCGCGAACCTTTGCCTCAACTTCAGCCTTGGTGGGCTGCTTTGCTACAACCTCTTCAATGTCCAGATTTTCGAGGTCCAGCTTGAGCGTCTCTTCCCAGATCGCGCACGACGCGACGGTGCCAACACCCACCTTGAAGCCGTGCGATAGCGGGGGCTCCCAGTCGAGGCCGTGGCCCTCCATCTCCCAAACGTGGGAGAACTGGTGGCCTGCACCCGAAGCGGGGCGAGAAGACTGCGCAGCCTGCATTGCCAGGCCAGACATGATGTTACCTTCGCCCAGCTTCGCGATCGCATCCACATCACCGGAGGCAATAGCCTTTGGATCCGCGAGTGTGTCACGTAGCGGGCCCTGCACGAGGCTCCACACGTAGTCGTCAATCGCTTCGATACCGAGCTCGTCAGCAAGCATCCAGTCTGCGCCCGCCGGGATCTTTTCAATCAGGTCACCATAGCCGGTAGCCGTGAGGCGCTGCGGCGCGTTTGCCATAACCTCGAGGTCCGCAACTAGTGCGGCCGGGGCCGGGCAGTTACGCGTGATCTTGAAGCCGTCACGCGAAATGGAGGCGCCGAACGAGGCGAAGCCGTCCACGGAAGCTGCAGTACATACGTTCATGTACTCGCGGCCCAACTCGCCCGAGGCGAGCTTGGCGATGTCGTTTAGCGTACCCGACGCGATGGAGCAAACCACGGTCTCATCACCCAGCGGACGGATAACTTCGCGTAGCTTCGATACGTTGTCGTAGTCGCCGTAGAGGGTTGGCGTGCCCGGGAAAATGTACGGATCGGCAGCGAACTCAACACCCGCGTCCTTAAGCGACTTCACTACCGCGTCACCGCACGCACCATAGGTGTTGCCATCCGCTACGACGAGTACCTTCTTGCCAGGGAAAACCCGGGCGAAAAGCTCGCCGGTGCGGCTCACCGCATCGTGGTCAAAAAGGATTTCGCGAGTCTCAGTGGCTGTCTTTAGAGCAGTTTCGATCAATTTGCTTGTCATAACTTACTTCTTTCCTTAGTTGCTTGCTGCCACGTGGTCAACAGTCTTGTGGGTGAGCTCCTGCATCTGCGGGTACGCATCCATGTACTGCTGGAGGTAGAACTTGTATTCTTCGTGAGTTGCCATATTCGGTTCGATGCGGTCCTTCTCGTGAACCATGTTGCGAACCGCGTCCTCGATCGACTTGTACTGGCCAGAACCAACCGCTGCGAGGATGCACGATCCGAGCACTACCGCGTCTCCAACCTCGGGAAGAACTACCGGCAGGCCGGTAACATCCGCGTGCATCTGCATCCAGTCACGCGACTTCGTTGCGCCGCCTGCAGCCACCAACTCGGTTGGCTGCAAGCCCGCGTCGCTCATTGCCTTCAAAGTGTGTGCCGTGCCGTAGCAGACGGCCTCCTTGATGGCGTGGTACAGGTGCTCTGGGGTGTGGTGTAGCGACAAGCCCCAGATGATGCCGCGTGCCTTCGAGTCGGTGTACGGCGTGCGGTTGCCCTGGAAGTACTCGTTGACGATGAGGCCATCCGAGCCTGGTGGAATGTGAGCCGAGGCCTTATCCAGGTACTGGTACGGGTTAAGTCCAACGCGCTCAGTTGCCATTACAACGTCACGAGCGAAGCCGTCCTTGAACCACTTAAGTACCGAACCGGATGAGACGAGGCCACCTTCAACCGTGTACTGGCCCTTAATAACACCGTCCGTGTAAGAACCGAAGAAGCCCTTGCCGTGAATCGGCTTGTCCGACTGGCCGTTGATGACCTGCGACGAACCGGTGGTGACCGCAATACGACCCGGAGCAACAACGCCCATACCAATCTGGCCTGCCCACGCGTCCGCACAGCCCTGCGCCACCGGAATGCCGGGCACTAGCGACATGTGGCTTGCAGCCGCCGGGGTTAGCGTACCGATCGGCGTACCGAGGTCCAGCACGGCCTCGGGAAGCTTGTCGAATACGTCACCACAGCCGATGTGCTCGTAAAAATCTACCGGCCAGCCGCCGTAATCGCGGTTGTAGTAGCCGCGCATTGCCGCCGAGTTGATATTAATGGTCCACTCGCCCGTCAGCTTGTAGGTCAGCCAGTCCGGGGCATCCAGCAGACGGTAGGCAGAATCGTAAAGCTCGCGCTCGTTCTCACGTAGCCACGCGGCCTTGAACGGGAACCACTCTGCAGTTGCACCCAGCGTGCCACCACCATTGTAGAGGCGGGCCCAGTGATCGATGGTTGATGCTCGTGCAGCCTGCTTAGTTGCGCGCACGTCCATCCACATGATTGCGCGCGAAAGCTCCTGGCCGTTCGCATCCATGGGTACAACCGTCATGGTCGTGGCGTCGTAGGAAATACCTGCAATCTTGCGAGCCGGAACACCCGTGTTGTTGAGTACCTGAGAGACGGACGCGCCGAGTGCCTCCCACCAGTCGGCCGGAGACTGCTCTGCCCAACCCGGATGCGGGTGGTAGGTACGGTAAGGCGTTGCCGCAAAACCAATCGGCTCACCCTTAAGATCAAAGATTGCAGCGCGGCACGATTCCGTACCAAAGTCGATACCGAGTAGGTATGGACCTTCAAAACCCGGATTAACCATTGGATTTCCTTTCAGCGTCATTGCTATAAATGGCGAAAATTTTTATTTCGTTTCCCCGTAGCGGTCCGGTGAATGACCGCCACGGGGCAGACTCGTAGGGGATGAAATCGCGCGGCGTTTTCAACCCCCTACAGGTCATGGGGTTACGTTTTAGGCGTCGTCTTCCGTCCAGCCATTTTCTTCCCAAATGTCAGCGGGAATAAGGCGGTCGAGTCGATCGATCACGTAGGTGGGGCGATCCTTCTCATCGAGTTCCCGGGCCTCTTCGATCGTGGAATCACCCGTGAGAGGCATCGCCGAGTACATGCCGGTACGAACAGCCATCTGAATGTCAGTGTGAAGGCGGTCGCCAACCATCATGCAGTTAGTGGGATCCACATCGAGGCCCGCGATGGCCTCCTCCAGCATGACCGCGTTAGGTTTGCCGGCGATCATCTGCACTTTCGTGCCCGTGCATGCCTCAATGGCAGCGATGATAGAAGCACAGTCTGGTTCTCCTCGTCCTCCGGGGAACGGGCAGTAGCGGTCCGGGTTCGTGGCAACCAGAATCGCACGCTTGTGGAACCAGATTGCGTCAAACGCGATCTGCAACTTCCGGTAGTCAAAAGTGCGGTCATAGGAGGCAACGACAATGTCGATTTCCTCCGGATTATCACTCATCTTGATACCTGCATCTTTGAAGGCATCAATCAAAGGCTGTTCCGCAATGGGGAATACAATCGCGTCCGGACGGTGATCTTTAAGCCACCGCGTCATGGTCACAACGGTGTTCGCGATGTCTGAAATATCGGTAGGAAGCCCAAGCATGCTGAGTTTTTCTACATACTGGCTCGGGTCTTTAGTCGGGTTGTTAGAGAGGTAGCGAACCGGAATGTTGCGCCTGCGCAGCTCTTCAATGGTTCGTTTCACACCCGGAAGAAGGTGATCACCAAGATAGATGGTGCCGTCCATATCGAATACGTAGGCATCGTAGAGTTTGGACGGAAAGCTCAAGGAAGTTTTTGTGTCAGTCATTTTCCCAACTTGTGCTTTGCAGTTGTTTTCGAAACGGCTTGTAAAAGGAAAGGAGTGCCGGGAGTATGAGCTACTGCCCGGCACTCCTTAACTGTTAGTTAGAGACCGTCTTAGGCTACGAGCGCACCCAGAACGAGCACGATCGTGGTGGACGGCCAGATTGCGAATGCCGGCGGGTCAATGTGGGTGTCGCCGTGCGCGTAGCAGAGACGGTTACCAAGCTCTGCAATCGCAGCCGACATCACGCCGAACACTGCACCAAGGATGAGCGCAAGAACGCCCGACTGAGTGGCTTCGAAGAAGGTAACGCCTGCCAGACCACCAATAATGGTGATGTGGTGCGAAACCGGGATCGTTACGCCGAATACGAGCAGGAAGATCGTAATAGCGGAGATTGCGAACGGTAGCGTCTTCGCGTTCGCCATGAGGATCGCAGCGGTATCCGGATCAAGCATTGCACCAGCGTGGTAGTAAACCATAGTTGCAACGCCTGCACCGAATAGGCCACCAAGAGCACCAATGGTGATCCACTGGCTCGGCTTCTCTTGCCAAGCAATCCAACGCCTGTCGCCTTCAAGCTTGCTCACCCAGCCGAACATACCGGTCTTGGAGAACAGTACGCGAGCAATCAAGCCCTGGAGCACAACGGTGAGAGCAACGGTATCGGTGTGCGAACCGAACCACGGGATCATCGCAATGAGGTTGTTGATTACGTAGCCGAGCATACCGAAGAGTGCGCCGACCAAAAGAACATCGGGCTCACCGAGTCCCGCGAGTGCCGTATTAATATCGCGGCCCTTCCCGGTATCTTGCAAACGGCCCTTCTTAGCCGCGTACGCTGCTGCCGAAGCAGCACCAGCAAATACGATGTGTGGGCCAAATACCGGGCCGAAAGCCAGGTAGCTAAAGCCCACGTCGGAGCCCGTTGCCATCGCGATACCGAAGCCCACGAGAATCAGGATGCCCGTGAAACCGAACGCAAAGTTACCACCGATAGCGGCGCCAAAGAAGCCACCACCGGCCGCAGCGATAAGCCAGAACAAATCCATGTTTCCAAGGAATGTCAATGCTGCATCTGGAGTCATTTATCCACCTTTTGTTAATGGATGGTCTAACCATCTGTAATGGGAATATTTCGAAAACACGCAACGTTGCGCGCACGAAAATGCTGACAGATAAACACTACCCAAGTGAATGCGGTTTTGCTCAACAGTTCACCGTTGTGCACAATTTCCCAGCCGCATGACGCGGCTCCTCACTTTTTCCCGAGCAGTGCTGAGATTTAGAAGTTAGCAACCGTCGTAAGACTCGAGCGCCTCAACCTTTTGTGCGGAAGGAGAGCTCGTATCAAACTCGTAGCCCAACCACTCCTTTGCGAGGCGCCGTGCCAACTCAATACCGATAACACGCTGACCGAAGGTTAGAACCTGAGCATTGTTAGACAGGATCAAACGCTCAACTGAGAACGAGTCATGAGCCACCGAAGCGCGAATGCCTGGCACCTTGTTGGCAGCCATTGCCACACCCATACCGGTACCACAAACGAACAGGCCACGATCAGCCTTGCCTTCCGCGATCATGCGAGCGGCCTTGACCGCAACATGCGGGTAGTCGATATCTTCACCGGCGTGAATACCAGCGTCAATCACCTCGTCTACGCGCTCGTCAGATTCGAGGTCTTTCTTGAGAATTTCCTTGTAATCAAGACCCGCAGAATCCGCGGCAACAACTATACGAAAACCCATAAATGTCTCCCTCCTTGGAGCATGTGGCGTGCATCGTCGGCATCAATGTATCACAAAACTTGTCACTTTTAACAAATCTTGTTTTAGAAATAACATCAACGCCTTGAAGTCAGTATACAAATATGACCCCGGTCACGGGGTCATATCGCAGTATTTGAAACTAGGGTTTCATATTTTGTTACATTCCGGCCTCGTAGCTTATTGC
Organism: Actinomyces sp. S4-C9; assembly: GCF_000758775.1. Taxonomy (NCBI): domain Bacteria; kingdom Bacillati; phylum Actinomycetota; class Actinomycetes; order Actinomycetales; family Actinomycetaceae; genus Actinomyces; species Actinomyces sp. S4-C9. Next base: position 57,395 of record NZ_JRMU01000004.1, read on the forward strand.
GTCACGGCTTCGCTACGATTACCCTCGCTCCCGAATCCTGAAGCATTTGTACATCTTCCTCACTGGTCTGCGAGTCAACGACAATCACGTCAACATCGGCAAGCTTGCCAAAGGAATACATAGCGCGGCGCTTGAACTTAGTGTGATCCAAAAGCAGAATCGTCAGCTCAGACGACTCCATCATTTTTGCCTTCACCGCTGCAACGTCTGCGTACGGGTGGTAGACCGTCCCGTTCCTAATACCCGAAGCCGAGATCAAGCAAATATCGGCGTGCACGGCCTCCAAATTGCTAATGGTTACGGGCCCCATGGTGGCAGCGGCCCAAGACTGGTATTCACCGCCCAGCACGAGCAGAGAATGACGTGATTCCTCTTCCAACTCACGGGCAACAAGTAAAGAGTTGGTGATAACCGAAATCGGGGCGCTTTCTGCCAGCTCTCGCAATACCCACACTCCAGACGTCGAATCGTCTAGCATCACCGAACTGCCCGGGGGAATAAGCGCCACAACCGCCTTGGCAATCTGCTTTTTTGAGGTGGCTTCCTGCTTCAAACGATACGAGGCCGTGGCCTCATGCAAGCCCGAGGCTGCCGCCACAACCTTCCCGCGATGCTTATGCAAGATCCCAGCGCCCTCAAGGGCCGCCACATCGCGGTACACCGTCATCAGTGACACACCGGTGTAGGTGGCAAGGTCTTCAACCGAGACTTCACCGTGCTCAATGACGCGTTTCGCTATCGCGCGCCTGCGCTGACTCTGATCGCCCAGGTGCCGGTTCATCTTCGAAATCAGCTTCGATTCGCCCTCGCTCACTTTTGTCCTTTTCCTGTTGCAACCCCAGCGTCGGAACTGCCCGGAACCATATCCGCGGCCCGCTTTAGAAGTTTGCCAGCTGGTTCCCAGTACGTCACTGATTTCAAAGTTGCATCTTCGAACTGCAGGCTGGTTAGCGAGGCCAACGAGCATTCACGCTTTCGCGGATCGTGCCACAGTGGGCGTCCCTCCACGAACGAACGCAGGGTCCAAATCGGAAGCTGATGAGAAACCATCAGCACCTCCCCACCCTCGAACTGCGAAAGCACATCCGAGGTGGCGGCACTCATGCGAGAAACCAAATCCGAATACGGTTCTGACCAAGAGGGCTTCAACGGGTTCACGTAGCGCTTCCAATACTTCGGATGAGCCAGAATCAGACGGTTACGGTTCACAGCCTCGCCCTCGAACGTATTCCACGCCTCCACCAGACGCTGGTCGCTCAAAATCGGCAGATCGTACGCGCGGGCCGTGGGCAGAGCCGTCTGCTGCGCGCGAAGGAGCGGCGATGAGACCACGCCCGTAATCTCGTGGCCACTATCCACAAGAACTCTGGCTACCTCACTTGCCATCTGCCGGCCAAGTTCAGTCAAACCAAAGCCGGGCATCCTCCCGTACAAAATCGCTTCGGGATTATCCACTTCCCCGTGGCGCATCAAATGAATAACGGTTCGCAAAGCCGGCCTCCGATATCGTGACATATAGAAAAGGCCCCGCAAGTCGGGGCTTTTTCAAATGAAGAACTACTTCTTGTTGCGGCGCTGGTGGCGCGTCTTGCGAAGCAACTTGCGGTGCTTCTTCTTCGACATACGCTTGCGACGCTTCTTAATCACGGAGCCCATACGGCCCTCCTAAAACTATGGCCTTACCTTTAACCAAACATAGAGAATCTATAGAAAATTCGCCCAATTTGTCAAACAAAGCCCACCCGTTATGACCCAGCTAACGGTAATCAGGCAAAAGCGCGCGCGATTCCCCCGCTCAATAACTGGTTTTCAACGGCGTGTGAACATTCCTCCTATAAATTAGTAAAGTTAGCGCATAAGTGTTTGAAGGAGGCAGCCTTGGATCCCTTTGCGCCTGGCGGCGAAACCGCCCCGCGGGACACCCCTGCCCCCAGCTATCCAAACATTGCGCCAACCGCGATCTATCAGGCGCACGAGCCCACACTCCGCGAGCGGTTTCGAGGCAAAATCGACCATTGGGCGAAAGCCTACCCGGCGCGCCTGGCGATGATAGTTTTTGCCTCCATCATCGCGGTAACTACCGCGTTGCTCAGCCTGCCAGTCGCAACCCAATCCGGGCAGCGCGCCCCCTTCGCAGACGCCCTGTTTAACGCGACGTCTGCAGTTGCCGTTACCGGACTTGCCAGCGTAGATACTGCGAACTACTGGTCACTATTTGGCCAGATCGTGCTGGCAACCGCGATCTCAATCGGTGGCATGGGAGTTATGACCATGGCATCGATACTTGGCCTCGCGGTGTCTCGCCACCTTGGCCTCACCCAACGCATGCTGGCCGCAACAGAAACCAAAACAGCTGCGCTTGGCCAAGTTGGTTCGCTACTCCGCATGGTTATCCTGACCGCTTTCGCCATGGACTTCCTACTATTCGCAGTACTGTTCCCCCGCTTCCTCGCCCTGGGCTACGAGTTCACCGAGGCCCTCTGGTACGCCATCTTCATGGCCATCTCAATCTTCAACAATGCCGGATTCGTAGTCATTCCCGAAGGCCTGGAACAGTTCACCTCGGACCTGTGGGTCATTGCGCCGATCGTCGTAGGAACCGCGGTGGGCGCGCTTGGCTTCCCGGTCATCATGGATCTGACCCGAAACTGGAAGCAGCCCCGCCACCTCACGCTTCACAGCAAGCTCACGATCACCACCTACATCACGCTTGCCATCGCCGGATCACTGATTATCGGGGCTCTCGAATGGAACAACACAGGCGGCATGGGCGTGCTGTCCGTGCAAGACCGGATCGCGCACTCCGTGCTCGCCGGAGTAAACGGACGCTCCTCGGGAATCTCCATTTTGGACGAGGGGCAAATGCGCGCGACCACCTGGTGGATTCAAGACGCGCTCATGTTCATCGGCGGCGGCTCCGCATCAACGGGTGGCGGCATCAAGGTGACCACTCTAGCGGTCCTCGCCCTCGCCGTCCTCGCAGAAGCGCGCGGTGACCGCGACATTGAAGCATTCGGACGCCGCATCTCCTCTTCAACTGTGCGTCTCGCAGTTGCGGTCACAATGATCGGCGCATTCCTCGTTGGCGTCGCCACGATGATCCTCCTAGCCATCACGCCATACTCGCTGGACCGCCTGCTATTTGAAGCCATAAGCGCATTCGGTACGTGCGGCCTATCCACCGGCATCACCGCGAGCCTGCCCGACGCGGGCAAACACACCCTTTCTGCGCTCATGTACCTGGGGCGAACCGGCCCCATGACCATTGCTGCTGCCCTAGCCCTGCGCGAACGCCGCCGCGTGATTCGCCAACCGCAAGAAAACCCGATTATCGGCTAGAAGCCCCTTCACGCCTTACACTTGAGTGGAACTGATATGAACTTGCGAAACTGCAAACGCAAAGTTTTAGGGAGGAAACGTGGCTGAATCCGATTGGAAACAATCGTCCGGCACGCTCGTAATCGGCCTAGGGCGCTTTGGATCCGCTGTAGCGGCCACGCTTGGGCGGCTGAAGCGTGAGATCATGGCCGTCGAATCAGACCCGCGCAAAGTGCAGATCTTCGCCGGCCGTATTCCACTTGTGGAGGCCGATGCCACCAACATGGAGGCGCTTGAGCAGCTCGGCGCACGCGAGTTCTCCTCCGCCGTGGTCGGCGTGGGCTCCTCCCTCGAAGCATCGGTGCTTATCACCGCTAACCTAGTGGACCTAGGGATCCCCTCCATCTGGGCAAAAGCAACCTCGCGCGAACACGGCCGCATTCTGCGCCGCATCGGCGCCCACCACGTTGTCTACCCCGAGTTTGACGCTGGCCAGCGCACCGCCCACCTAGTTGGCGGCCGCATGCTTGACTACATCGAAATGGACAAGCAGGGCTTTGCCATCATGAAAATGCGCCCGCCAAAAGAAGTGCAGGGCTTCACCCTGGAAGAATCTGACGTTCGCGCCAAGTACGGCGTCAACGTACTTGGAGTTCTGCGCCCCGGCCGTGCTTTCGAATACGCGTCCTCCGACACGCGTATTGACCGCGAAGACATCATCATCGTCTCTGGCGATGGCTCACTTTTGGAGTACTTTGCCAACCGGCCGTAGAGCTATTTCCCCGGCTAAAGTAATCACCTCGTAAATGAAAGTGGCGGCTTCCCTCGAAACCCTAAGGAAACCGCCACTGTTCTTAATGCCTCTAACCCATCGCAGATAGCCGGCGCTGGCTAGTCCGCATCTTCTTTGGCTTTTGCCTTCCGGGCCTTCACGCGATCCTTTTCAAGATTCGCAGCCACGTCCTCCACGTAAATGTACTTGCCGCGGTCAAGACGCTCATATTCCTTCTGCCCTGCCGGATTTGGTCGAGGTGGAATCTCCACCGGATCGGGCTCAATACGCTTCCACGGAATCTCATTCAACAGATCGTTAATAACGTTGATGCGCGAACGCTTCTTATCTTCCGACTCAACTGTGCGCCAACGCGCCCACGGCGTATCCGTTGCTGCAAACATAGCGTCTTTCGCGCGCGAGTACTCCTCCCACCTCGTAATCGATTCCACGTCAATCGGGGAGAGCTTCCAGCGCCGCATCGGATCGGATGAACGGGAGCGGAACCGCGCCTCCTGCTCATCTGCGGACACCGAGAACCAGTACTTAATCACGCGAATACCATCATCTACCAGCATGCGTTCAAACTCGGGAGCCTGACGCAAGAACCGGTGGTATTCCTCCGGCGAGCAAAAGCCCATCACGCGCTCCACGCCCGCACGGTTATACCAGGAGCGGTCAAAAATAACGATCTCCCCAGCTGACGGCAGATGCTGAACGTAGCGCTGGAAGTACCACTGCGTACTCTCTCGCTCCGTCGGCTTTGGAAGTGCAACCACGCGCGCGTGGCGCGGATTCAAGTACTGGGTGACGCGCTTAATCGCAGAGCCCTTGCCCGCGGCGTCGCGCCCCTCAAACAGGATGATGATGCGTTCACCCTTTGCAATAACCCACTGCTGCATCTCAACAAGTTCAGCCTGGAGCCGCTTCAGCTCCTTCTCGTAAGCCTTCTTATCGAGCTTAGGCAGATTATCGTTTCGCGAAATACTATCGGTGCTTGACATGCCTCAACTCTAACGCGCGCAGCCCACGCCCTGTCCGGTTTGGCAAGATTACATAGCCCTGCCCCTTGTTTTGGTGGTTTCAATCCACAAAGTAAGAGCGGCCAGATTTCTTGTCCGTACCCACTGCTAACCTTTTATTAGCGAAAGAAAGAAGAGGCCGTGGCGAAGAAACCTACCGAACACTTTGAGTGCAGCGAATGCGGCTGGACCACCACCAAATGGGTGGGCCAGTGCCGCGAGTGCAGCGCGTGGGGCACCTTGGAACAAACCCAAGTTTTGGAGGCTGCGCCGCAAGCTGGAGGCGCAAAGGCACTCACCCCATCTTCTCCCGCTGCTCCGATCTCGAAGGTATCCGCCGAGGTTGCGCGCTACCGCTCCACCGGGGTTTCCGAGTTCAACAGGGTTCTTGGGGGCGGCATTGTTCCCGGTGCCGTGGTTCTACTGGCAGGCGAGCCAGGGGTTGGTAAGTCCACGCTCCTGCTTGACGTCGCCGCTCGTTCCGCTGCAGATGCCGTGGGCAATGGGCCCGTTCTCTATATTTCTGCAGAGGAATCAGCATCTCAGATTCGCCTGCGCGCCGAACGCATCGGGGCGCTTCACGACAACCTGTTGCTGGCTGCAGAAGCAAACCTTGAGACCATCTTGGGACACGTCGACTCCACAAACCCCTGCTTGCTGATAGTGGACTCTGTGCAAACCATTTACACGCTCGACATGGAGGGCTCTGCGGGCGGGGTATCTCAAGTGCGCGCGGTTGCGGCCCGTCTCATCAGAGCCGCAAAAGAACGCAACCTACCCGTCATCCTGGTTGGCCATGTCACCAAAGACGGCGGCATTGCCGGCCCGCGCATTCTTGAACACCTGGTGGACGTAGTCTGTCAGTTCGAAGGTGACCGCCACGCGCGACTACGCCTACTTCGCGCAGTCAAGAACCGCTACGGACCCACCGACGAAGTGGGGTGCTTTGACCTGCGTGACTCCGGAATCGTGGGCCTGCCCGACCCGTCCGGCCTATTCCTTTCCCACACCGAAACAACTACGCCCGGCACGTGCATCACCGTCACCCTGGAGGGGCGCCGCCCCATGCCAACCGAAGTGCAAGCCCTAGTTGCCCACACCAACGCGGGCAGTCCGCGGCGAACCACCTCAGGAATTGACCATTCGCGCGTAGCCATGATGCTTGCCGTGTGCCAAGCCCGCCTGGGCGTGGACACCTCCACCACCGACGTGTACGTGTCCACCGTCGGCGGGGCAAAAACCTCCGAACCGGCCGCCGACATGGCCACCGCTCTCGCCATCATGTCCGCCGCGTGGAACAGGCCCATCAAAACCGAGCTTGTAGCCATCGGAGAAGTAGGACTGACCGGCGAGATTCGAGCAACAGCCGGCGTGCAACGCCGCCTAACCGAAGCTGCGAGACTAGGATTTAAACAGGCCATCGTTCCCAGCACTGGAAGCGAAGACCTCAAAGCAGTTAATGGACTCATCATCTATCCGGTGACCGATCTGGCAACGGCCGCCAAAGTCGGACTCACCCCACCAGACAACGCAGGGCGCAAAAGAAAAGAATGACCATGACAACCGCAGAACACGAAACCATGCGCAAAGCCCTTAAGGCACTCGCCCCTGGCACCGACCTACGCGAAGGCCTTGAACGCATCCAACGCGGGCACACCGGTGCCCTCATCGTGCTCGGCTATAATAAAGATGTAGAAGCCCTATGTTCGGGCGGCTTCGAACTCGACGTCGCATTCTCCGGCCCGCGCCTGCGTGAACTTTCAAAAATGGATGGCGCAGTCATCATCTCTTCCGACTACAAACGCATCCGCCGCGCCAATGTGCAACTAATCCCCCACGCCGCCGTACCTACCGTGGAATCTGGCATGCGTCACCGCACCGCTGAACGCACCGCGCGGCAAACCGGACTGCCCGTCATCTCCCTCTCCGCCTCCATGCGCGTCATCACCGTCTACGTGGGCTCGCTCAGGCGCAGCCTAGAGGAACCCGAAGCCCTGCTCTCACGCGCCAACCTAGCCCTTGACACGCTAGACCGGTACTCGCAACGCCTTGAGGAAGACCTGGCCACCCTCACCGTGCTCGAGCAACGCGAAACCGTTACGGTTCGCGACGTCGCCACCACCCTCCATCGTATGGAAATGATCAGGCGCATTCACACTGAGATTTCTGGCTACCTTGAAGAACTGGGCACCGAAGGCCGCCTCATCGAGCTGCAGCTCGATGATCTCCTCCGCGGTTCCGCATCCGAACGCGCCCTCCTAATACGCGATTACATCCGCCAGCCCGAACGCATCAGCGAAGCCGAAACGGAACTGTCCAACCTCGATAGCGAAGGCATGGTTGACCTCGCCCGCATTGCTGCAGCAATCGGCCAGCCCGTAGTTGACGCATCCGACTTTGACCGTGTTGTATCCCCCCGTGGCTATCGTTCCCTCACCATGGTTCCGCGCCTGCCCTGGAACATCATCGAACAGCTCATTAAAAAGTGGGACACGCTCACTAAACTGCGTGAGGCCACCGTAGAAGAACTGCAAACCATCGAGGGCGTCGGCCCCTATCGAGCCAGCCTCATCTGCAAGTCACTCAACAGGCAACATGCAGCGGCATCAGCCGAAGCCGTCGGCTGGTAACTACAGGCCCATCGGATGGTAACTGCGACTATTCTTCTTGCGGCTCCACAACCTGCACCAGCAGGTCGGCCTTAGCAACACCCAAGTAGCCCACGTGCAACACGTACGTGCCCGCGGCGCCCACACTGCCCGCCTCACAACTCTCATAATCGTGGCCATCCCAGGACAGCGTTGTATTCCAGCTACGGTTCGGGCCAATCAAAAGTGGAAGCGACGCGTCCGGCGAAGCACACTTCAAGGTGTCAACCAACTCATAGGAACCCGATGTTACCCGCACGCCAAGTGACTTCGCTGACCCATCTGCAAGACACGCGTCCGCGCCCCGATTCGTCACCGTAACCGCTGCATTCCACGGGCCGCCAACGGGGATAGACCGATCATAATTAGTGATCTTAAAGTCCAGATCCGCAGCGCGACACTCTGCAATGGGCTTCACCGCGTCCTGTTCTTGCACAGCCTGCAAGCTCTGCTGGCGTTGCTCCAAGCTCTTCGTAGCCGAAGCACTCAGGAAATAGATTCCCAATCCCAAAGCCGCCAAAATTAGGAGCACCACAGCGATCAAATGCCCCCGCGTCAGCGCCACACCGGGCCGCGCAACCCGCGCCGAGCGCGATCCCCCCTTAGCGCTACGAGTAGTGGCCTGAGACTTGTTCGACTGCGCGGGTAGCTTTCTCGACACTGCGGGGCGTTGGCCAGCGGCCGCGCCACCTTTAGCACTCCGCGGCGTTCCACTCGCGGGCCTGCGAGCCGAGGAGCTACCGCTCCTGCCAGACGAGGACTGGGACCTCGAAAATGAATTACCGGACGGAGACCTGCGCGAGGTTGAGGGGCGTGAGGATTTTGCGGACCTGCTACCACTACTTTGGGGCCAAACTTCCCAGTCGCCTCGGCCTTTGCCGTTACCATTCTTTGGAACCACTAGCTAACACCCTGCTCTACACCAGACGAACCCGCATCTTCGTCATCATCCAAATGACACCAACGCTCAACCACGAACGCCACCACCAGTAACGCCGCGGCCCCTAAGGCCGACAAAATAGCGCCCAACATTGACGTTTGCACGTACTCGGCGTGCGCGTTACGGAGCATCGCCAGCACCGCTCCAAAAAAGAATCCGATCGCGGCGGCAGATACCCACGCCGCCGAATACGCGAACATCGCAACGTTCATCGCTCCCGTGGCACTAATGCGCCGAGGCTCTCCCTTTCGAAGCGCGTGCACCCGGCGTCCAAAATAGAACAGCACCGCGGCAATGCCCAAGAAAAGAAGTCCCGTGTACGCAGTGATCATGAGCGTTGGGAGTATCACCGCTACCGCCGCCCCCACGGCCGTGGCAGCGGCAAATAGGATGACGATACTGGATACACTCAGCGGCTTCACGACGTCTCATTCTCTTCGCCTCGCTTCACAATCGGGATGGTGCCCGTAACTGTTGGGCGAACGATCGTGCGACGCGACGGTCGGACAGGCTCCTCAGACAACGGGATGAGGCCAGATGCGAAATCCTCTGCCAACCCCGACTCAAGGCGTGGCCTGTGCGCAGAAGCGTCATCCTCCTGGCGCTCATCAGCGCGGTGTAGCTCGTCAGGCTCGTCGATAGTCCTCTGCTCAGGTATCCGATCCCAGTGAGGCAAGCCGATATCGCGGTCATTAACAGACCTCATCTGTTGTGCACTATCACCAGAGATTTGATGCTGACCCGCAACAGGAGTTGACGCAGATGGAGCGGACTGTGCTTCTCTTTGCTTTAGTGAAGGTCTCGTTGCTGACCCTTGGGAGGGGGCACGCGGAGGTAGCGGCATCCAGCGAGGTTTCGCCTTTGGTGCGGATTCCTCCTCCTCTAGAGAGGACACCCAAGCGACATGCCCATACATCTGGCCATCAGTTGGCGTGGCATCCTCTTGGTTCACCTCGTTCCTTCTGCCCCCGGTGGGTTTGTGGGTTATATCCGCCTTCTTCCGAAAACCCATTTGCGGCAATACACGCGTCCTGCCGTTATTCTCCTCACGCCCAACGCTAACGCCCAATACGGTTGCGCGGAAGATCGCATCATCACGGGCAGCGTCTTCAACCCACTGGGTTGCAACCTGTTCAATGTCCTGATCCGCGATTTCCGGCACCAAAACGTCCACGCGGCCATAGCGACCAACACGCGCATTCGGGTCGATCTGAAGCCAAGGCACCAGCACAAATGCACGCTCGTGGGCACGCGGATGCGGAAGTATAAGCTTTGGATCATCACTACGGAGCGATCCGTACGTGATGATGTCGAGGTCCAGGGTACGCGGCCCCCAATGCTCGGTGCGCACGCGCCCAAATGCGTTCTCGATCATCTGCGTAGCATTGAGCAGATCTAGCGGAGCCAGCGCGGTGCGTACCTGCGCGACGGCGTTGTAGTAGTCGGTCTGCGCCGCCTGACCGGGCGCGAGCATAGGCGCGGACCGGAACAGCGCCGACAAGCCAGTCACAGAAATATCCGGCATGGCATCGAGCATGAGGACGGCCTCTGCGAGTGTCTTCCACGGCGTTCCCAAGTTGGCGCCCAGAGCAATTATGGCAGTAACCGGCTCCGCCGGAGTTTTCGTCAGCCCCTCGTGATCTACATACGAGTTCATGAGCGTGGCGTGCAGCGGTGACGACAGGGCAGGCAGCGATGGTTTAACCGATTTCGATACCGGACGCGGATCTCCTACCTGCCAATCTTGCATGGACCGAGCAATGGGAGTGCAAGCTGGATTTTCCAGGTTTTGTTCCAGCTGCTTACGATGAGCGGCAAGCCACTGTTCGCGCTCCGCGCGGCGTTTCGCTGTGTTCATCATCTGCGCGTGCAAGGGAGAATCCGAGTCTGTCAGCCGCGGTTCAGCCGCTACTGTAGTTTCAACCTTCGGCGTGCGCGTATTGGTGGGGCTACGCTTTGCCTCGTGCTTCGCACTCCGAGCAGGCCGGGGAACCTTTACCTCATTCTTTGACTTATCTGCCTTCAACTGGTCGTACACGCTACCTGGACATTTAGGCAACGCGCTGACCTGGTGTTCTCGACCCACCTGGCCCGCAGAGTGCGCGTCAGCTCCGCTGCGCGCAACCGTTGGCTTAGCTTTTCCGCTCATAGCAAGCGAGCCGACCGCAGACATTGCTAATCCGGGCTCAGAAGAAGTTTTTCGCGTGCGGCTGATGGTCACGGAAACGTCAGAAAACTCAAGACCTATCGGAGCGTCAGGCTTGTGCACCACGACTTCAACAATTTGCACCACCTCATACATCAGCACAACTTGAGCGATCCTCTGCGCGAGCGTCTCAATTAGCGAAACCGGCGGCCCGGCAAGGACTGCGCTCACTTCGGCGGCGACCTCGGAATAGTCAACCGTTTGGGTCAAATCGTCGCCACGCGCTGCGCGCCGTGTGTCCAGGTACATGATCACGTCAACAGTGAACTTCTGGCCCTCGCGGCGTTCAAACGCATAAACGCCATGCCGCCCAGTGGTGGTGAGGCCCAAGATTTTGATTACGTCAAGGTCGCTCTTACCGCGATCCATCATGAGCCTCCCTTCTACCAATCGTTCCAAATTATTTCACAGATGCGCGATTCCACTGCTCGGCCGCGCGCAGGGCGGCCAAATTTCCTCTCGCTTCGTGAACCCGCACAGCCCACGGGCGCCACTTGGCGATCAGCGCGGTGAGGGCAACCGTCAGCTCATCCACATCCGCCAACTCGTCTGCACAGCTCTTAATGAAACGTTTCCGCGAGTGTCCAATCAGAAACGGAAATGGGGATCTGGCAATCATTTCGTCAAGGCCGCCCAGCAGCTGCCAGTCAGCCTCCATAGTTTTCGCAAACCCGAGGCCGGGATCCAGCACGATCCGCTCCGGCTTCACTCCGGCGGCCAACACGGCCTCAACCTGGCGGTCAAGCTCGCCAAGCACCGTATCAACGCTACCAGTTTCGAGGATGTCCTCATCCGGCGCTCCCGGAAGACCGCGCCAATGCTGAATAATGCACACCGCGTCCGTATCCGCCATAATCCGCGCCATCTGTGGGTCCCAGCAGGCACCGGACACGTCGTTAATGATGTGCGCACCGGCCTCACACATTGTTTGCGCAGTTGCCGCGTGGACCGTATCTACAGACACCACCACGCCCTCGCCTACCAGCGCGCGCACCACATCCGCGATGCGTGAGATTTCTTCACCGGCGCTGATGCGCTTCGAGTTTGGCCGGGTTGATTCACCTCCCACATCGATAATGTCCGCGCCCTGGCTTACCAGTTTCAGACCGCGCGATACCGCCCGGTCTGTAGCAAACCACTTTCCGCCGTCCGAGAACGAATCCGGCGTTACATTCACAATGCCCATCAGTAGCGTGCGGCCCTCAGGTAGCGAAACGCCGTGGAATTGGGGAGCTAGAAAGCTCATTACTTGCGTCCTTCCATCACCAAGGTCATGATTTCCTGGCGGGTTGCCGGCGAGTTCATCACGCCGCGCAATGCCGACGTGACAGTCCACGAACCCGGCTTGCGCACGCCGCGCATAGTCATGCACATGTGTTCGGCCTCAATAATCACGCAAGCGCCCTGTGGCTTCAGCTTAGTCACGAGAGCGTCCACGATCTGCGACGTGAGGCGCTCTTGCACCTGCGGGCGACGCGCGTAGCCCTCCACGAGGCGCGCGAGCTTAGACAGCCCCGTCACCGTGTTGTTAGCCGGGATGTAAGCCACATGCGCCTTGCCGTAGAACGGGAGCAGGTGGTGTTCACAAACCGAATAAAAATCGATGTCGCGAACCAGCACCATCTCTTCGTGTTCCACCCGAAAATGCGTCTCCAAGTGTACGGACGGATCCTCTTCCAAACCACCCACGATCTCTGCCCAAGCCCGGGACATGCGCGCCGGGGTGTCAACCAAACCCTCGCGGGAAGGGTCTTCCCCGATCGCTACCAGCAGGTCACGCACGGCACGCTCAACACCAGCCGCGTCATAAGCCATGGCTATTCGCCCAGTCTTTCCTGCGGACTCGCCTGCTGCGGGGTTTGCGGCTTCGCGGATGAATCCGAAATCCCCACCGGATCTCCCCACTTCGTCCCCTCAACCGCAGCATCCGCCTGGTAGTTCCACACGGGGCGTTCGGCTTGCTTAATGACGTCCTTGAAAATCTCTTCAAGCTCGTTCTCACTCAGCGTCTCTTCATCCAGTAGGCGCTGGGCCAGCGTGTCAAGCACGTGCCGGTTCCGCGTGAGGATCTGCCAAGCCTCGCGAGCCGCGTGGTCAAGTAGCGTCCGCACCTCCTGGTCAATCATCGCAGTGATCGCATCGGAAGTCTCGTGGTTTTGGCCTCCGGCCTGCGTAGCAAACGGCTCCGTGTCAGCAGCGCCAAGCTTCACCAGGCCCAAACGTTCAGACATGCCATAGTCCGTAACCATTGCGCGAGCCGTAGTCGTGGCCTTCTCAATATCGTTTGACGCGCCCGTAGATGGGTCTCGGAACACCAGCTCTTCCGCAACGCGGCCACCCAACGCATACACGAGGTCATCCAACAACTGGTTGCGCGTCTTCGAGTAGCGATCTTCCGTGGGCATCACCATCGTGTAACCGAGCGCGCGCCCGCGCGGCAAAATCGTCACCTTCGTCACGGGCGCCGTGTAACGAAGCGCCGCAGCACACAGGGCGTGACCGCCCTCGTGGTAGGCCGTGACAGCCTTATCGTGTTCGTTCATCACGCGCGTGCGCTTTTGCGGGCCCGCGATCACGCGATCGATGGCCTCATCCAAGGCCCGGTTATCAATCAGATCCGCATTTGAACGAGCCGTCAGCAACGCCGCCTCGTTAAGCACATTCGCCAGGTCAGCGCCCGTGAACCCCGGCGTGCGCTTCGCAATCTGGTACAAGTCCACATCCGCAGTCAAAGGCTTACCCTTCGCGTGAACCTTCAGAATTTCAAAGCGGCCTCGCATATCGGGAGCCTCAACCGCGATCTGACGGTCAAAACGACCCGGACGAAGCAAAGCTGGATCAAGAATATCGGGACGGTTGGTAGCCGCAATCATGAGGACGTTAGTGCGGTCATCAAAACCGTCCATCTCCACCAGCATCTGGTTTAGTGTCTGCTCCCGCTCATCATTGCCACCGCCAATACCGGAGCCACGGTGACGGCCCACCGCGTCGATCTCATCGACAAAAATGATTGCCGGAGCGGCCTTCTTCGCCTTATCAAAAAGGTCACGAACGCGCGACGCGCCCACGCCCACGTACAGTTCCATGAACTCAGAGCCAGACATTGAGAAGAACGGCACATTAGCTTCGCCCGCAACCGCCTTTGCCAGCAGCGTCTTACCCGTACCCGGAGGGCCATACAGCAGTACGCCGCGTGGCACCTTTGCCCCCACCGCCGTGAACTTCTCGGGGTGAGCCAGGAACTCGCGGATCTCCTGTAGCTCCTCCACCGCCTCGTCCTCGCCCGCAACATCTGCGAACGTGACCTCGGGATTCTCGCGGTTAAACTCCTTTGCCCGCGACTGGGCAAAACCGCCCATCATCCGGCCGCCCGCCGCTCGCGTAGTCAGCCAATAAAAGCCCGCCAACAACAGCAGGATCGGGATCATCAGCTGCAAAAGCGAACCAAACAGGCTTGGCTGCGGGTTCAAAACGTTATAGCCGGCCTTCGCATCTACTTTCTCCACCAGGCGGAGCATGCTCGGGCCCTGATCCTTTGAATACACGAAAGTGACCTGCTTACCGTGGTTCACTTCCCTGTCATCCTTTGAAGTCGGCTTATGCACGAAATCCTCAGTCAGCTTGAGCTCCACGCGTTGCGCCGGGTCATTCACCACCACGCGCTCAACCTTGTCAGAGCGCAGCAACTCCACGCCCTCATAAGTCTCAATCTGCGCCGGCTGGAACAGTCTCCACACCATCCAACCAACCAGGAAGAAGATCAACAACGGCACCGCAATGGCAGCCCAATTCGGCGAATCTTTCTTCTTCGACTTCGAATCCTTCTTGTGCACCGGTCGCTTCACGTAAGGACCCTTTCAAATAGCTTCGAGAAATTCTCTTAATTGTAAACGTGGGGAGCAAGAGTCCCAATGAACGGCAGGTTGCGGTACTTCTCCGCATAATCCAGGCCGTAACCAATCACAAACTCGTTCGGAATATCAAAGCCCACGTACTTCACATCAACTTCGACCTTAGCCGCCTCCGGTTTACGCAGCATCGTGGCGATCTCCACCGACGCCGGACCGCGCGAGGACAGGTTCGATTTCAACCAGGCAAGCGTGAGGCCCGAATCAATAATGTCTTCAACAATCAACACGTGCTTATCCGTCAGATCCGAATCAAGATCCTTCAAAATCCGCACAACACCCGAAGACTTCGTGCCCGAACCGTATGAAGACACAGCCATCCAATCCATTTCCAGCGGCGTAGAAATAGCGCGCGAAAGATCAGCCATCACCATAATCGCGCCACGCAAAACACCTACCAGAAGAATTTCCTTACCCTCGTAATCGCGATCAATCTCCGCCGCCATTTCTACCAGACGCGCATCGATCTGCTCCTTTGTGAACAAAATCTTTTCGAGGTCAGAACCCATGTCGGATGCTTGCATTTTCATCTCCCGTGAAAAGTTAGTGATTGGTACTTCCAGTCTTGCACAAATCAGCTGGTTTTCATTATTTTTATCAGCCGGCGAACACGGCCTTCTCGCTTGCAATCCGCGCCCCCGTGTGCTTGCGGTTCGCGACTGGGGGCACTGCCCGGATGTGACTGCTGAACGCCCTGGGAACCCGGTTGGTTACATCCCGATTCACGCTCGCGCCAAGCCTTGACACCGCCGGGCAAATCAATCGGATCGCCCCCCTCGAAACCTACAACCAACTTATCGAGAGCACTAATGTGGGCTTGCGTGAGCGGCGCCGCACCCGCGCGTTGCGCCGCATCCTTCAACACCCGCGAGCGCACCGCCAGCGGTAAGCCCGCTAAATCTTCAACCACTAGATCTTCACCCGGAAGCCAGCACCGGCCCGCCCACTCTTCCAGCGCGCTCGCATCCGCATCCAGAAGCTGCGCCGACCGCGCCAGTAGCGGCACGACATCGCGTCCGAGTGCTTCCCCCAGCGCGGGGATCACGCGATGGCGTACCGCTACCCGAGGCAGAGGCCCCCCATCCGCGCGCGCCCAACCACCCTGCAGACGGTTTGACGGATCCTGCACCGGCTCCAAACCGAGCTCGGCGCACATCCCCTCCGTGTCCCACCGCCGCACTCCGAGCAACGGGCGAACCCACGTGCGCGAGGACGGCGCGCCCTCGCGCACTACCTCCCGCATTCCCGACAGCGACCGCGCGCCCGAACCCCTGCCTAACCCGAGCAGCACAGACTCCGCCTGATCGTCCATCGTGTGACCCAAAAACACCACCGCGCCCGCGCCCGAGTTTTCCCGCAGCGCCAAGTAGCGTGCCTCGCGCGCTGCAGCCTCCACGCCCCCCTCGCTACCAACGTTTACGGTCACCACGCGGGCCGCGATCCCCCAGCGTGCCAACACCTGTCGGGTTTGCTCCGCCTCCGCCGCAGACTCCGCACGCAACCCGTGATCCACAATCACCGCGCGCACCTCAGCGCCCATCCGACCTCCCAAATCTGCCACTGCAAACGTGAGCGCCAAGGAATCCGGACCACCCGAACAGGCAACCACCCACTCGCCCGGTGTTAAACCGTTACGCTTCACCACATCCCGAAGCGCCAACGTCACCGCCCTCGTATGTTTAGGCGGCGTAGAACCAATCAACTGAGAAACCATGAACTATAACTTCGCGAGCGCAAGGGCAAAATCGTCAATTGCCGGGCGAGTAAACACCGCACCGTCCTCCATACCGCTTGACTGCACGTGGAATGCCAACACGCGACCCCGCTTCGTCATCACAAAACCGGCCAATGACGAAACCTCATCGAGAGTACCCGTCTTCGCATTCACCTGAGCCCCCGCGAGATCCCCCTCGAATCGCTTATTCAACGTTCCCGAAAAATGACCCACAGGTAAATCACGCACAATGTTAAAAGCGGCTGGCACACCCGTATCCTGCAGGTACAGCAGGGACTCCACGAGCGTTCGCGGACTCACCTTGTTCGCCACGTTCAACCCGGAACAATCCACCACGCTCAGCCCGCCGGCGTACACGCCGGTCTTTTTCACCTGCTCCACAAGATTTCGCGCGGCATCCTCCAGTGTTGATCCCGCGCCCTGCGCCACGCTGCTCAACCGACACAACTGTTCAGCAAGCGTATTATCCGAATCCATCAGCATCATGCGGGTCATCTGCGAGATTGGAACGGAATGCACCTGCGCAAGCAGCTCACCCTTCCCGTCATACGGCTCGCTCGACGCCTCCAGCTCCACCTGCACGCCCGCACTGTTCAGCGCCTCCTGAAGCGCCTGCGCCACCTGCGTTGCCGGATCATCGTAATAAGGCTGGTACCCGCCCCCCGGTATCTGTCCGCGATCAATCGCGAAAGGAGCAACATGCCCCACCCAATCCTCCAAGCCATTCGTCAAAGCCAACTCGCGCGTTGGCCCCTCAAAAATGTGCTCGTGAAACACCAGTTTTCCCGGGAAACGCTCGTTGCCCTCCAACGCCTTAACCGTGGCGGCAGCCAAATCAGCCACACCGGCCCTACCATTCGCCTTCGGCCCCCCAACGCCCGCAACTAGAAGTAGATCACCCTCACCCACTAGGTGAAGCGCTCCGGCCTCGTCAATGAAAACACGTGTGGAAAGAGTGGCGGCTGGATCCAAACTTTGCGCCGCGTTAATCGCCGTCAAAATTTTAATGGTCGAGGCCGGGGGCATCGGTGTCTGCCCATTTTCATCAAGCATAACCTCGCCGGTTAAAACGTCCGCAACATACACGCCCGGTGTGAATTTTTGCTCCTTACCAGCCCGCTCCAACGCCTCCCATGCGGGTGCAAGTTCACGAGGATCAACAGGTGGCGCATCCGCGGCCATCTGTGCGCTAATAGCATCGCTGAGCTGCACAGATTCCCTCAAAGGAGGCTCTTTACCAACAATCGGTTTTGTCTTAGTCAAAAAACCGGGCACAACATCGTTAAGATCGGCATAAACATATCCGGCTATGCACGCAATAGCTATGAAAACGCTTAGAATCACGGTAACAGTTCTTTTTAACACGTGCCCTCCAGTCACTTGACACCCTAAGTGTAAAGCGTTTTTCACGGCCCCTAGTCAGGTAATCTGGAGATCACACTAAGCGAAGGGAAGAAACAGTGGAATTCGACGTCACTATTGAGATTCCAAAAGGCAACCGTAATAAATACGAAGTTGACCACGAAACAGGGCGCATCCGCCTTGACCGCATGCTGTTCACCTCAACACGCTACCCCGATGACTACGGCTTCATTGATCACACGCTCGGCGAAGACGGCGACCCGCTAGACGCACTAGTCATCCTTGAAGAACCCACCTTCCCCGGCTGCGTAATCCGCTGCCGCGCACTCGGCATGTTCCGAATGCGTGACGAGGCCGGTGGCGACGACAAGGTCATCTGCATCCCATCCGGAGACCAGCGCGCATCATGGCGTACGGAAATCGATGACATTTCTGAATTCCACCGCCTTGAAATCCAACACTTCTTCGAGGTCTACAAAGACCTCGAGCCCGGCAAATCCGTTGAGGGCGCACACTGGGTTGGCCGTCAAGAAGCAGAAGCGGAGATTCGCCGCTCCTACCAGCGCGCCAAAGAAGCCGGCTTCTAAACCCGGCCGCGCGCAAAACAATTAGTTGGAGGTTCGCCCCAAGGGCGAACCTCCAACTAATTGTCTATAGAGCCACTTAGCAACCTCTGCGCTTGCCGCGCGGTATTACTAGCGGCGTAATCTGCTAATTATGGGCGTCCACCATACGGTACAAGGTCACCGTAACGAAGCGGATTCAACCGAACGTAGTCACCTGGAACCGTTGCCTCAACCATCATGCCTCCACCGGCATAAATCGCCACGTGGTAGATACCACTGGTTGAACCACCGGGACCATAGAACACGAGGTCACCCGGCTGCAGATTATTAATAGAAACGCGCTGGGTAGCCCAGTACTGCTGTTGGGACGTACGCGGCAACGACACACCTTGGCTGGCCCAAGCCGTCATGGCAAGACCCGAGCAGTCATAACCGCCAGAACCAGTTCCACCCCAGAGGTAAGGCACTCCGATGCGGGCCTTCGCAAAGGCCACAGCACCCGGGCCACCTGAGCTGGCCTGAGCAGCCTCAGCCGCACGACGAGCCTGCTCCGCGGCCTCGGCTGCACGACGAGCCTGCTCTGCAGCCTCGGCCTGGCGACGAGCCTCCTCGGCTGCACGCGCCTCCGCGGCACGCCTTTCCTCTTCAGACTTACGCTTAGCTTCGGCCTCTTCACGCGCACGCTGCGCAGCCGCTTCCTCTAGAGCCCTGGTGGAGTTTTCACTGGCCTGATCGCGCGCGGAGCTCTGATTAGCGTTCTCTGCTTGACGGGCAGACTCAGCCTGATTCACCAAGCCCTGACTGCGCTCGACGCGAGCCCTGTTAGCGGCCTCCTGGCGCGCATTTTGTGAACGCTCGATCTGCGCCTGTCGCTCTTGTTCCGCCGCAATCGAAGTGCTACGACGCTGCGCCAACTGCGCAATCAAACCATCACGACGCTGCTGCACCTGCGCAACCGCGGCCTGCCTATCATCAGCGAAAGCTTGGATCTCCTGCGAACGCTTCTCTACCTCAGCCTGTGCCTCCTGCACACGCTTCTCCGTAGCGGCTGCCTGATCTTCCATCGCCTTCGCAACCTGGTGCATAGCAGCCACGCGCTGGAGCTTCGCATCCGTAATCTGCGACACCGTGTCAACGATCTTGCCGCGGCGCTCCATGTCCGCCAGGCCATCCTTGGTCAAGAACGGAGCCAGGCGCTGGGCATTACCAGAGCCAGAGCGATAAGTAGTCTGGGTGAGGGCCGCGAGCGTTTCACGCTCGCCCTTGTATTTGTCCCACGAAGACGCCACAGCGTCTTTCGCGGCCTTCGCATCGGCCTGCGCCTGAGCCAACTGCGACTGAGCAACAGCAAGTTCTTCAGCAACCTGCTGCACCCTCACGTTAGCTTCGGCAGATTCGGCAGATACCTTTGCAAGTTCTACCTCGAGCTGCGCAACCGACAGATCGCTATAGTCATCGTCAGCGACAGCCAAACCCGGCAACACCAACACGAGACTTGCAGATACCGTAAGCGCAATCACCGCGCCTTTACCAAAGTACTTACTCACTGAACACGATCTCCAGTTACAAAACCCATCCACGAATGCAGACTGCTAATTACTCTTACCCAAGTTACCGCAACACCGCCCCTCATTTCCACAAATCGTAGCCGCAGTTACACAAATCCTCGGCGTGTCGCCTTGAATCTCAACATTTTTCGCTTTGAAAAGTTTGTTACATGACCGTTTCGAAATTGCCTAGCAGGCACCCACGTATTTTACGGAGTAAGAGTTTAAGCTCGTTGTATGGGCGATATTAATCCGAAAGCCGGTTTTGGCAAGTATCCTGTTCCCCGCGCGGGCCAGTGGAGCCCCGATGTGCTCGGTCCCGGCTTTAAAGCACAAACCCTGCAGCTTCTACCCGATGATGAGGGCGAAGTCCTCGCCACCATCGTGCGACATGACGCAGGCCGCGACCCCCACGCCCTCGAAGGCACCCCGAAAGAACCAATATTCAAAGCACTCTACATTCACGGGTGGAACGACTACTACCACCAGCGCGAACTCGCCCGGCAAGTAGCCCTAGCAGGGGGACAGTTCTTTGGCCTTGATCTGCGAAAATACGGACGATCTTGGAGAAAGAACCAAACCTTTGGCTGGACGCAAAACCTGGCTGACTACGACGAAGACATCGCCGAAGCCCTACTAATCATGGGCGAAGACCTGCCCATAGTTTTGATGGGGCACTCCACGGGCGGCCTCACCGCAACGCTGTGGGCGGCGCACCACCCAGGGCGCCTGGCAGGACTGTGGCTTAACTCAGCCTGGCTAGAACTCCAAACTTCCTCTATAGCGCGCGTGCCCACAAAACAAGCAGTACAACTAATTGCATCGCGCGAGTCCCGCCGGGTTCTTCCCACGGGTGGTAACGACTTTTACGGTATTTCTCTACGAGGGTGGAACAAAGACGACGGAGAGATGCCAAGCGACCTCGTGCCCTACAAAGATGATCCATCACTAGCCGGCTGGGGGCTTATTCCCGAGTGGAAAGCCACTGGACGGTCCATATACGCCGGCTGGCTTGCAGCCGTCATCACCGGTCACCAAGAAGTGGCAGGCGGGCTCGATATTGACTGCCCTGTTATGAATATTTCTTCCACGCACACTTATGAGGGCTCTGAATGGAGTTCCGACGTGCGCTACCAAGACACTGTGTTAGACGCGGACTTGATTGCCGAGCGCGGAGCGCGACTGGGCAAGAACGTCCTCATTCGCCGGTTTGGAGGCGTGCATGATCTGGCGCTTTCGATTCCTCCCGTTCGCCGGCAGCTGTGGAGCGCCACGCTCCAGTGGATTCGTTTCGCCGTTTTAGGGCAAGAAACCTTTGCGCAAACCGAATCAGCCGACCTGTTTCGCCTGCGAGTGCCAAAGCCTTCGGACGTGCAGATAGCACCAAAATAGGGCGTGGCACGAAAGGCCGCACACTAACGGAGATTAACCGCGACGGCGGCGACCCCGCCTGGGCTTACCCAAATGTAGATATTCGTCTCGAATCTCACGGTTGATCTCTTCAAGAGACTCCGCAAGCGTTGGGCCAAGCGCGTCACCTAGGCGCCAGTTTTGCCACCCGTCAAACCTACTATAACCGCTGACCATTGCTGCGGCCTCGTTTGGATCTTTTGTTGACCATCCCAGTGAAGAAATAAGACCACTTGGCGCCAGTGTTGCCGTGTGCAAACCGTTTTCGCTCTGACACACGAGCGCGGTGTCCTGCCCAAGAATTCCAGCAATCACCTCGAGGCCATCCACGTCCGGTTGAAGCTGTGGGACCTCTTGTGCAGACGGTTGCGGCTCGACTTGGCTCACCTGCGCCGATTCAGCCTTGAACGCAGGTTCCGGCGCGATCTCTGCCTCTGCTGTCCCGTGAGCAGACTTGACCTCTGGCTCTACAGGCGCTGGTCCCGCCTCTACTTCCGGTTCTACAGATTCGCGCGTAGCTTCTGACGAGGCAACCTCTTGTGAGGTGCCCTCCTCCCACGGGTCAAAGGACCGCGGGTCGGCCGAATGCCTACCGGTTGCTCCCTCAGCCTCCTCAACTGAATCCGTTTCATTGTTCTTGCGTTCAAGCTCCAGTGACTGCGGGGTGGATCTCAGAAGCAGGTTCGGGTTGTGCCCGTAAAGCCGCGGGCCTACCGCCTCAACGTCGATGAACTTGCGCCCATTCGACATTTCGCGCACCGAGATTTCGTGAACCTCCACGCCCGACGACGCCAACACGTCCAGTGCGGGGCGCACAGAATCACTAATTTTCCCAGCCACGAGGATCAACCGCGGGCCGGGCGCGGGAGACGGCGGCATGGCGTCGCGAAACTCGGTCCACCCAGCGCGAAAACCCGGCATACCCGACGGGTATTGCGCGGCAAGATCGTTCCACCCCAGCGAGGCGGTGTCAGCCAGACGAGACAAGGAATCGATCATGGTTTGCGAATCCAGTTGCTCAACCACCTCGATAGAGACAACCTGCCCGGACGCGTCCAAAGCCGTAAGACGCGGCTCGCCCCCATCTCGGCCTGCTCCTACCCCGCCGGCATCTTGCCAAAAAATGGGGAACAGCGCACGGCCAACGATCTGAAGCACCTGCTCGCGCACCGACGCCAAAATGTCGCTAGCTATTTCACCGGGCACACTTCGGCCGAAGTGGGCAGGGATCAAGTGACCGTCATCAAATTCGAAAAGCGCCATTATCGTTCCGTCCTAGTCTGAGCTGATTCTATTGTGTCATGAACGCGGTGTGGTTTGACACCTCATTTCTTAGCTTGCAGACATTCCGAGCTGGTCCATGGACCGTTTTGGTTTTGTCTGATTAAGGACGCGAGGTGCACTCCGCCGCGCCCCGCCAACTGCCCTGCCTGGGTGCGGCAAGAAAAACCGTCGGCCAAATAAATCGCATCCGGGTGCTGGGCGAGGGTGGGGAGCAAAGACTGCTGCGCTACCTTTAGCGAGGTCTCATAGTGGCCCGCCTCCATTCCAAAGTTTCCAGCCAGACCGCAACATCCAGAGAGCTTGATCAGTTTGGCACCCGCGCGGTTTAACAGGGTCTCGTCCGCGTCCCATCCCATCACCGAATAGTGGTGACAGTGAGGCTGGGCCACCACCTCTTTACCCATCAAGTTAGGCATCCAATCCGTTGAATCAGGTCCGATGGGAGCAGGCGCCGTGAGGAGTTCTGCCAGTGTGTAGACAGCTGAGCTCACTGCTTCTACCTCTGCGTCAATGTTCAGGTCCAAAGCGTCATCGCGAAGTACCGCAGTGCAAGACGGCTCCACCCCAACGATCGGGATGCCGCCCAGTGCAAACGGGGTTAGCTGCTCGACAAGCGCGGTGATTTTTTCGCGTGCCGTATCGAGCTGCCCAGTTGTAATCCAAGTTAAACCACAACAAAGATCCTGCGGTGGTAACAGCGGCGTGTATCCGGCTAATACCAAGACCTCAATCATGTCTCGGGCACCCTCGTCATTAATGGACTGCGAGAACGAATCTGCCCACAGCACAACATACTTCTTCCCGTTATCGGATCGAGGTACGGAGCTGGTTTTACGCGCGCAAGTATGCTTTGGCGCCCAGTTGTTAAACAGATGGCTTTGCAAATGCGGCATCTGCCTGCGAGCGTCAATGCCGGCAATTTTGAATGCGAGATTTCGTATCGGAGGAATCTTCATTGCGGTATTAGATATCGCCGCCATTCCGGGGATGGTGGCGGTTAGCCTGGTCCACACCGGCAGGCGCCCAAGAAGATAGTGCGAGGCGGGGCGCACCTTTCCCCGATAGCGCCGGTAGTAGACCTCGGACCGGTATTTCGCCATGTCAATCCCCGCCGGGCAATCCGCCGCACACGCCTTGCAAGCAAGACACAGGTCAAGAGCGCGCGTCACGCGCGGATCATCCCACGTTGCGATGAGCTCACCGTTGGCTAGTTCTTCGAGGACCCGCGCTCGGCCCCTCGTGGAATCAATTTCATTCTTGGTTGCATTGAACGAGGGGCACATGAACTCCCCGCCCCCACTGTTGTCCGCGCGGCATTTAGACACGCCAGTACAACGGTGCACTGCAGTGGTGAAGTCCGCATCGTCGTGACGGAACTGGAATCCGGTTGCCGCTGGAATCGGTTTAGCAGCGGGGCGGCGCAACCCGATCTCAAGATTGTCAGGCGCTATCTCTTTTTGTAGTTGTTCAAACGCATTGTGATCCGGGTGTGAACCCGCAGGCCCCACCAGAGGTTGCGGCCGCGTTAATACTCCCGGGTTCATCAAGTTCTCCGGATCAAACAGATGCTTTACAGCCGCAAAAAGTTGGAGCATCTGCGGGCTGTACATGTATTTGAGTAGCTCGGACCTCGAGCGCCCATCCCCGTGTTCGCCGGACACGGACCCTCCGTATTTGCCCAGCAGTTTTGCACTGTCGATCAAGAACTTTTTGGATTTGCCAACTCCGGCCTGCGAACCAAGCGGCATATCTAGCCGAACGTGTACGCAACCATCACCAAAATGCCCGTACAGCAGCCCGTTAATCCCGTAATTATCCATGAGGGCGGTGAAGTCCTCCAGGTAGTCACCTAGGTTTTCTGGAGGGACAGCCGCGTCCTCCCAACCGGGCCAAGCCTGCTCATTTCCGCCCACAACGTTGCCGTCACTGTCCAGTTCAACGGGCGTGCGGCCACCAAGGCCCGCGCCGTCAGCACGAATGCGCCACAACCGAGCCGCATCCTCCCCGGGTGGATAGATTGCAACAGCACTCGAGTTTGCACTACCAGCCATGGCTTGGGCACGCCTCATCGCATCATCGAGGTCTGCGCCGCCGATCTCGCACATGAGCCACCCCTCGCCCGCGGGAAGCTCAGGCACGGCGCCGGGGCCCTTGTGTACGCGCACAACATCAACGAGGCGCTTATCCAGTCCTTCAACAGCGAGGGGCTTATGCGCAAGGATTGCGGGCACGTCCCGCCCGGCCTCGATCATGTTCGAGTACCCGATGGCCACGAGGACGGGGGCGCGCGGAATATCTACCAGCTTTACCTCTACCTCAAGCACGCACGCAAGCGTGCCCTCGGTTCCAACCAGCATGCCCGCTAGGTTGCCATCGTTTTCGGGTAGCAGGTACTCCAGGGAATAGCCGGATACTTGCCGTCCAAACCGACCCATCTCGGTGCGGATGGGAGCCAAGTTCGCCTCGATCAATTCTTGCAGGCCGGGAACAACGGCGAGACTTCCTTGACTTGCAGTGAAGTGGCGACCATGCCCGTCCACAACTTCCAAAGACACAATGTTTTCGGACGTCTTACCCCACGCGGTAGCGTGCGGACCACACGCATTGTTGCCCACCATGCCGCCGATTGTGCACCGGTTTTGCGTGGACGGATCCGGCCCGAAACGTAGCCCGTATTGCCCGGCCGCTTTCTGTAGCGTTGCCTCAATGCAACCCGGCTCTACAATCGCCGTCTTCTTTTGCGGATCAACCGAGATCACGCGGTTCATATGACGCAAGAAATCGATCACGAGGCCTGGGCCAATCGCATTACCCGCGCATGACGTACCCGATCCGCGGGGCGTAATCGGCATGCCCAGCTCCCGCGCAGTGTTGATAGCCAGGATGACCTCCGCCTTATCTACCGGGGCAAAAACTACGCTAGGAACCACACGGTAATTGCCGGCGTCCGTCGAATACAGGGCCCGCGCCGTGGTAGTGAAGTCGAGTTCGCCGCGGACGCGTCCAGACAGGTGGGAAGCAAACTCGCGCAAAACTTCGGTATCCGGCTGGTTAGGATCCGGATTATTCGGATAAAGCGTTTGAAACGACGAAGCAGGAGCAGTAGGCATACCTTCAGTGTGTCATGACCTTGCCTTCTTTTGAGGAAATGTCCAGCCACAGAAAAGCATCGCACCTTACCTCTGGTAATCCGGCGCCTTTACAATCCGGGCCCTTTACACGGCTAAGCCCGCTGAGCCACCACCGCCAACGCACTCAAACTAATCGAGTCGCGCAGCTCACCTTCTCGGATCAGCTCCCCCAACTGCCCTTTCGAGAACCAGCGCTGCGCCTGAACCTCACCATCACAGGCATCTCTAGCTACGTCCTCGCCCGCCACTTCTACTAGCACAACAGCCACCTCGGACGCTAAGAAACCAGAATCTGGAAATACCATTCCCAAGAACTCGCCGGCCTCAGCGCGAATTCCTGTTTCTTCGTGTAACTCCCGCAAAGCCGTTGCGACCGGATCAGGGTCCGAAACCTCCGCCATGCCGCGAGGTAGCTCCCACAGCACTCGCCCAACCCGGATGCGCTCTTGGTGTACTAAAAGCACGCGGCCCGTATCGTGAGCAATCGGAACCGCTACAGCGCCAGCAAAAGAGGCCTCGCCCACGCTCACGCGGTAGTGCGTCTGAGGTTCCCCTGTGGGCGTACTGCCGCTCCTACTGTCAACACGGACCGGGAAATCCGGCGCACTCCACTCCAGTTTCCAGTCCGGCATTAATGCTCCCCCTCGTTACTCATCGTCAAAGTAGCCGTCATCGCAGATCCGCGAAGCCGGAAAAGTTCTGCCAAATCATCCCACGGTAAACCGGCAACAACACCCAAAATACCGGCAACCGCAACCGCAACAATCTGCGCGCCCGTTGACATATCCGTCATGTCCGTCATCAAACCCAACGCAGAAATCACAACCGCCAACACGGACATAGACAAAACACGCATGAGCGTCACGAACTTCCTATGCGAATGCGTATCGGGCGTACTCACAGCCTCGCGCACCGCATAGGCCATGTCAAACATTGCCTGCCGTTCACCGCGTTGAATCAGGTCTCGCGCAGACTCACGGGTTAGCGGATATAACTGCGCGAACACGGGAGGCGCAATCACAAGCATATGGTCAAGCATTTCTCCCTCAATACGAATCGTCTCTGCCCGACGCGAAGAGAAAACGCGGTCACGCACCCGCTGTAGCCGCGAGCGGCCCGGCAGTGTGAGGCCGTAGCGCGCGGCTAAGTCCTCGTTACTAGCATCGAATGAGTTGTCATAAAACGACAGGTACATTGCGCCGTCCTGGTTAGCAATGGCGCGATAGTAGGCGCGCGACCACATGTCCATCGCCATGCGCGCCTCGTGCCACGTGGTGTCCGTGGCGAGTGCGCGCGCGGAGCGGTCTCGCGTGCTTGGAGCCGGCTCGGCCTGTCCCTCATTCGCGGTCATCCACGCGAAAACATTGCCCGTCACTTCTTTGCGGAAATTTGACGTTTGTTCTAGGACGAATCGTGCCAAAGGCCTTGGTTGTTCATCCCCCAGTTGCTGCGCAAGCGTCTGCCGGAGCGTGCCCGGCACATCCAGAGTGACAGTACCCGTCCCTCGATTCCAGCGGTCAACCGCCACGAGGCCGTCAACGATGGCCTGCGCCCACTGATCTTGCACGCGGCGAATTAGCGCTTCAATGCGCTCATCTTCAAGCTCGTTCGCATAATTCGTGAGGCCCGCACCGCGCACCCATTGTTCACCAATCGCGTGGCACAGCCAGTCATTTGGAGCGGCATCGGCCATTGTTGCCATGCGTGCGGACGATGCCTGCAGGAACGCCGGCTCGCGCACTTTTTGAAGTTGCAGATCAACGTTGACGAGGTCACCTTGGCCGGCCTTTGTTCCCCGCATCGCCGGAACCCTCCGGTCATTGTCTTTGCCAGAGCTACTGGTAGCTTGGTCAGGCTCGGGCTGACATTTCACTTTGAGAGGAAGTACGGTTTCGGGACCTAGTCCCAGCTCCCTGGCAATGCCCTGCGGCCCGAGTGAGAGAAAGAAGATCCCGTCAAACAGCTGATTGCGATCGATCGTGAGGACGTCTCCGAGCAAGATCGCGGTCCGCAAAACTGCGATTAGGCGCCGCGTGGCTTCCACGCTGCCATGCTGGCGCCACATGCTGGCTTGGCGAACCGAATCGAAGTCCGCCACCTGGATTTGTCGGGGCTTCTCACTGGCCATGCCGCCAGTGAGCCCACCTCGAATATCTTTTTCATCCTGCACGCTTGTGTCGCTCACGTAGCAATAATGACAGGCCTAACAATCCGGCTCAAGGTGTGCCGGCACGTGGGATCAGGCGTGAAGCCTTTAAAGGAACTTGAGACTGAGAACAAACATAACGGTTTGGTAACTACTCTCTGAGGGCTGGTCTACGCGTGTAGATCGTGTTAGCTTTGTCACTGCAGAAGCGCTTTAACGCAGTTCAAAGGAGACCCGCGTGAAAGATAAAACAATCGACGCCGTTTATATGTGCGCCGGAGATACCGGATTTATTCTGGACAATTCCTTCGGCGGAATCCCCCAGGTTTGCTATTGGGGCCCAGCCTTAGGCACTCTCACCCCAGCTGACGTGAAAGCAGCGGTAATAAGCAACCGAGAGTCTTTGGACGGAAACGCCCCCGATGATCACGTTTCCTCCACCCTCATCCCACTTGAATCCGACGGCTGGCTGGGACGCCCCGCGCTTGCAGGACACCGCGCCGATGGAACTAGCTGGTCGCCCCGCTTTAAATGCGCGGCCATAGAACTCCCTGAGAATTGCCATATTGAAGACGGAGTCGCATTCGTCGACAACCAGCCCGTTGCGTTCTCTGCAACTTCAGAAGGTTCACAGCTCGCTCTGAAGATTTTCGTGGAGCCGTTCGAACAGGGCCCACTGCGTATCCGCGCGGAGCTAACCAACCTCTCTGAGTTCGATTACCACTTGGAAGAGCTGAGCATCTCACTTAACTTGCCACTCGAGGCTAATGAAATTTTCGACACCACCGGAAGGTGGGGCAAGGAACGTGTAGGTCAGCGTCGCCCGGTGGTTCTCGGTTGCGACCTGCGCGAAGGACGCCACGGGCGCACCGGATTTGACGCCCCAGGCTTCACTTTCGTTGGTCCCAAAGGCTTCTCGTTCCGCCAGGGCGAAGTTTGGGGCCTACACACCGCATGGTCTGGCAACCACCGCACCTGGGTAGAAAAGTCCATCGGCGCTCAGCAGATCATTGCCGGTTCGGAAGTACTCATGCCCGGTGAAATTACGCTGGGCAAGGACGAAACGTACTCAACTCCTTGGTTCTACGCCGTGCACGGTTACGGCCTAGATGACGTTGCCCAGCAGGTACACCGCTGGTTCCGCAGCCGCAAGAATCACCCTCAGACTGAGCGCCCCGTAACCCTTAACGTATGGGAAGCGGTCTACTTCAACCATGATCTTCCGAAGCTCCAGAAGCTCGCTCAAAAGGCTGCCGAAATTGGCGTGGAGCGCTTCGTCCTCGACGATGGCTGGTTCCTTGGCCGCCGCGATGACTTTAAGGGGCTTGGCGACTGGTACGTAGATGAAGATGTTTGGCCATACGGACTAACGCCACTGGCTGACATGGTGCACGACC
This sequence comes from Actinomyces sp. S4-C9, assembly GCF_000758775.1. Taxonomy (NCBI): domain Bacteria; kingdom Bacillati; phylum Actinomycetota; class Actinomycetes; order Actinomycetales; family Actinomycetaceae; genus Actinomyces; species Actinomyces sp. S4-C9. The sequence goes on from NZ_JRMU01000004.1 coordinate 86,787, forward strand.
TCGGAATGCAATTCGGACTCTGGTTTGAGCCGGAAATGATTAACGAGGATTCTAACCTGGCCCGCAAGCACCCGGACTGGATCATGGCCGCACAGGGTAGCACCGACGCGAAGGACCTACCGTTACAGTGGCGCCATCAGCAGGTTCTCAACATCGCAATCCCGGAAGCGTTTGAGTATGTTAAAGACCGCGTTGTGTCGCTAGTGCGCGAGTATTCGATCGACTACATCAAGTGGGATCACAACCGTGACCTGATTGAAGCGGGTAACACTCAGCTTGGCGGACGCGCTGGCGTATCTGCTCAAACACATGCTGTTTACCGCCTGTTTGATGAGATCAAGGCGGAATGCCCTGGCCTCGAAATTGAAAGCTGTTCTTCTGGAGGTGGCCGCGTAGATCTAGAGGTCCTACAGCACACCGACCGATTCTGGGTATCGGACTGCATCGATCCGGTTGAGCGTCAGGAGATGACCCGCTGGTACAACCAGGTGTCACCGCCGGAGCTCATGGGCACGCACGTGGCATCAACTGAATCGCACACCACTGGGCGCCACTCCACTATGGCCATGCGCGGTGGCACCGCTCTTTGGGGCCATTTTGGAATCGAGTGGGACATTCTTGAAGCCACCGACAGCGAGATGTCCGACCTGAAGGATTGGATTGCGTTCTACAAGCTGAACCGCGATTTCCTCCACTCTTCGGATATTGTTCGTTGCGAAACTCCCGATGAAACGATTTGGCTACACGGAGTAGTTGCAAAGGACAAGTCTCGCGCACTGTTCCAGATGGTTACGCGAGGACGCTCTGCTATCTCTCCGCGCGGAAGGCTACGCTTTAGCGGATTGAATGATTCGCGTACCTACACTATTCGTCCGGTAATCGTCGGCAATGAGCCTTCAGGGCTGGTCCCACCGCTATGGTTTGGGGAGCTTAGCCAAGCCGATAAAGATGGCCGGCGCTACTTTGATGGAATCACCACCACCGGTTCCATTCTCCAAAATTCTGGTGTGCAGACGCCCCGTCTACACACTGACCAGACGCTACTTTTCGAAATAGTCGAAAAGTAGGAAACCAATAAAGACGAAGGAGTCTTTTCACGATGAGAAAAGGGAAAATTTTCGTTGCAACCGTGGCAGCGTCAGCGCTGGCTCTTGGCCTAGCTGGCTGTTCGGGAGGCTCTGGCTCTGAGGCAGGCGGCAGCACTGACGGCGGATCCATCGACGTGTTCTTGAACATGCCTACCGGTTCGCCTCAGGAATCCAAGATCAAGGAGCTAAACGCCAAGTTTGAGAGCGAAACGAACTCAAAGGTAAATCTCACCATCGCGTCCTCTTCATTCGAAGATGACATGAAGGTCAAGATGGCTTCAGATTCAGTTCCAGACGTATTCTCAACGCACGGCTGGTCTGTTAACCGCTACAGCCCCTACTTGCGCCCATTGAACGACCAGCCTTGGGCAGAGTACGTCAGCAAGGGCCTCGACAAGGTCATGTACGACGCGGACGGAAACATCTACGCCCTTCCTCTTGAGTACTCAACCACGGGTCTCTTGGTCAACTACGAAATCCTCGACAAGGTAGGTGTTGACCCGGATTCGCTAAAGACCTGGGATGACGTCGACGCCGCAATGCAGAAGATCAAGGACGAGCTCAACATCTCTCCGATCACCGCATCCGGTAAAGAATCGAACGCTGGCGACATTGGCAACTACATTGCTTCTGGTGCATTCACGCCCGAGCAAAACGAAGCGTTTAAGAATGGCGATTTCAGCACCGAGCTTTGGGCTCAGGGCGTAACTTCGCACGTTCAGAAGTGGCAGGAAAAGGGATTCTTCAACCCTGACTACGTGTCCGCGACGCTTGACGACATGTCGCGTCAGCTAGCTGACAACACCGCAGCTTTTGCGATCTCGTGGCCGTTCGTTCTTTCCACGGCTTACGAGTACAACCCGGATGCAAACCTTGGCTTCATGCCGATGCCCGGCGTTGACGGACCGTACATGGTTGGTGGCGAAGGCGTGAGCGCATTCGGCGTTTCCAAGACCAGCCAGAACGAAGAGCTTGCTTTGAAGTACGTTGACTTCCTTGCACAGCCAGAAAACGCAAAGCCATTCCTTGAGGCCATGGGCGCTTACGCTGGCCTAACCAACGTTGAAGTAGACCTGGGCAACCTGCAGCCGAGCTTCGACAAGTACGTTGCTGGCGGCGAGATTCCGACTATGCCGTTCTTCGACCGTCTCTACCTGCCTAACGGCATGTGGAACACCATTATTACCACCACCGATGGCGTGATCAATGGTCAAATGACAGCGGAAGTTGCTGCCCAGCAGATGGCAGACCAGTACCAGACGCTGTACTCACAGCAGAAGTAAGCATCTGCTTAGAGGTGGGGTAAAATCGCCAGATTTTACCCCACCTCATTACCACGATTAGGTGAACCATGAGTGATACAAAAACAGCGGTGCGCAGATTCCTTAAAGGTTCTTCTGTGAACCTAATGTATGTTCCCGCTTTAACAATCTTCGCTATCTTCCTCGTATGGCCCGTGCTCCAGGGCGCATACCTTTCCACCACCAGCTGGGATGGATACTCTCCCACTCTTTCCAGTGCAGGATGGTCTAACTACACGAGGCTAGTAAGCGACCCCAACTTTCTTGTAGCAGTGCGCAACACGTTCATTTACGGAATTGGAAGCACGATACTGCAGCAGATCATTGGCCTCTTTCTAGCAGTGTTGCTAGAGCGTTCCGGCAAGATTTCCAACAGCGTGCGAGCCATTATCTACCTGCCGGTCCTCATCTCACCGGTCGTTATGGGCACCTTCTACTACCTCGTATTCCGATTCCGCCAGGGAGCGTTGAACGGGATCCTGGAAGCGTTTGGTGGTCAGCCCGTCGCATACCTTGCAAACTCTAACTTTGCTATCGCCGTAATCGTCTTCATCAACTCGTTCCAGTTCGTTGGTGTCTCCATGATCATCTACCTATCTGGACTGCAGTCGATCCCAACAGAGGTTCACGAAGCCGCCCAACTTGACGGTGTTAACGGCTGGCAACAGTTCAAAGACATCACCTGGCCAATGCTCCACCCGGCATTCGCAGCTTCCGTCGTTATCAACCTAATCGGCGGACTCAAGCTCTACGACATCATTAAGGTTCTAACCGATGGAGGTCCGGGCTTTGACACCAACTCCGTTTCAACGTTGATTGGACGCACCTACTTTGGCAGTCAGGCCGCCGGCTACGCAGCCGCGCAGGGCGTGGTGCTGTTCTTCATAATCGTTCTATTCACGGTTATTACAAACCGCTGGCTTGATAGGCGCGCTACGAGGGTGGGTCTGTGATGAGTGAAAATAAGAATTCTTTAAAAACTCCTAAGTTCATACTTTTCCTCCTGGTACTGGTCTGCCTTGTACAGTTAGTACCTTTCTACCTAGGCGTGGTTGCATCCTTTAAAGGTTCGCGAGATCAAAGCTCTGCGTGGGCGATTCCCTTTGGAGAATCCACATTTGAGAACTTTGTCATCGCCTGGGAGCGCGGACACGTAGGCCAAGCCATTTTAAACTCGGCCATTGTTACTATCCTTGCTACAGCCATCGTGGTAATTGTTGGCGCACTGGCCTCCTACCCGCTTGCGCGACGCCGGACAAAGTGGAATCAAACTATCCTCATGCTGACGCTTACCGTTATGATGATTCCCCCGCTGTCTATCCTTGTTCCCTTGATCCGTCTGCTAAAGAGCTTCGGCATGATGAACACCTACATGGGCCTGGTTTTGCCGTTGGCAGCTTTCGCTCTTCCCCAGGCGATCTTCCTGTACACGCAGTCCTTGCGCGGTATCACTGGAAGTTTGGAGGAAGCCGCGAAGATCGATGGAGCGGGAACGCTGCGAACCTTCTTCTCTATCGTTTTGCCGCTACTAAAGCCCGTGACAATCACGGTGGTTATCCTTACCGGCACTAACGTTTGGAACGAGTTTGCGCTGAGTAGCTACATCATGACTACAAATGAGATGCGCACGCTGGCTCCCACTATCGCATCCTTCTTCGGCGCGGCCGGATCCAACGTGAACGCAGCAATAGCCGGATCGTTCCTGGGTGTAATCCCCGTGCTAGTGGCATACCTGTTCTTGCAAAAGTACTTCATGAAGGGCATGCTTGCAGGCGCAGTAAAGTAAAGATTTCAAGGTGGTGGCAACGTGCGGGCTGGAACAAAAGGCCGAGTAACTCGAGATGAGGTGGCCGCTCGAGCCGGCGTCAGCTCCGCCGTTGTCAGCTACGTTGTAAACAACGGGCCCAGGCCCGTGGCTGAGAGCACCCGGCTCAGAGTGCTTGAAGCTATCCAAGAGCTTGGCTACCACCCCAGTGGCACGGCACGAGCACTACGGCTTGGAGCTAAGCAGACGTGCGGCGTTGTTATTCCCAACGTAAAGCACCTGTTTAACTCCGCCGTTGTGCACAGACTGGACCAAGAACTGTCGCGCCACAACCTCTCCATGCTGCTTTCCAACACGCATAACGATCCCGAAACTGAAAAAACCGTTATCAGCGAAATGCTCTCTTGGGGAGTGGACGGTCTTATCGTTATGGTCTCAGCGCTCGACGACGACGACTGGCGCCACCAAAAACTTCCCGTTCCAGCAATTCTTTTGGACCGCCAGATTGGCTTGGAACACTTCACCACCCTTGGCCCCGATTTTGCCGAGGGAGGCCGAATCGCTACCCAGCACCTCATCGACCATGGGCACGAACAAATCCTCGCAGTATTCGGAGGCTTGTTCCCCGGCGATAACACTAGGTTGGCCGGCTACCATCGGGCACTATCCGATGCGGGATTGCAACCCCTCACTCCCATCATGACGTCGTGGTCACTAGAGGGCGGATATGAGGCCGGAAAGCAGTTCCTACAGCTAGACTCGCGCCCATCAGCCGTATTCTGTTTTTCTGACGCACTAGCTATTGGCTTCCAAAAAGCCGTAACAGAAGCTGGCGTGCGCGTCCCTCAAGACGTTGCCATCATGGGCTTCGATGGCACGGACACCGTTAAGTATGTTCAACCTCGAATCACCACTGTAAGACAGCCCATTAACGAAATGCTTACCACCGCAGTCGAAACCCTCGTTAAGGAACCTTACGAGCCTTTACCAGAGCACATGATCTTCCCTGTGTCACTGGTGCCAGGAGAATCTTGCGGCTGCCCAAGAATAGAAGGAATAGACTAATGTCTACTTATTTTTCAGAAGAAGAAGTTCGCAGGCGCATTGAAGAGCGCGAGCTGTACTGCGATGCCTACGAGGGCTTGGAAGGACTCAAGAGTGAGCGGGACCGGGCTAAGCGCCTGGTTGCGCGTTTCAATCGAACAACCGTAGATGATGAGGCCCTACGTAAAGAACTCATTGCGGAACTGTTTGGGGAAAGTGCTTCAAATGCGTTCCTCGAGCCGCCTATTTCGGTTGCTTACGGGCACCGCACAACTTTTTCTGGCAACGCTTATGCCAATACGGGTTTGACGCTTGTAGACGACTATGAGATCAACATTGGCAAGAACGTTATGTTTGGTCCCAACGTGACTCTAACGTCCACTAACCACCCGATTCACCCTAAGTTGCGTGAGGATGGCACGCAGTTTTCTGCTCCCATCAACATTGAGGATGACGTGTGGATCGGTGCGCACGCTGTTGTACTTCCCGGAATCACCATTGGTAAGGGCTCTATTGTGGGCGCCGGAGCCGTGGTGACCAAGAACGTGCCGCCCATGTGCGTTGTGGCTGGGGTACCCGCAAGAATCATCAGGCGAATCACCGATGAAGACCTGGAGTGGGGGTACAGGGAGCCGGGAACTTTGGAGTTCGACGACTAGCTGCAACGCAGACTTATTCTGCCACGGCTAACGGAGCCGGCCACCTTCTAACCGACGGACAGCGGGCAACCTGCGCAGTGGACCTTCACCTCTTCGGAAGTTCCACCGCCGCAGGCTCCCAAGCCGGATGAACACAGCGATCCTGCGCTTTGCAAGCGCCCCGACCGGTTCAAGTGGTCGACCATCACTTGCGCAATCTCAACTCGCAGCCCCGCCCGCTGGGCGGCAGCCTCCAAAGTTGCACCTTGCCTAAGCTCATCCATCAGCCGGTAAAGAGGCGGCTGGTTCCGGACAATCACCAGAACAGCCTACCAACTTGGAACACCAGCACTGCCAGCAACCAGGCTGCAGCCAGCTGAACGATCATTGCCCCGATCGTCCAGCGCGCCCCAATTTGACGCTTTTGCTCCGCAACAGTAGCCAAACACGGCGTGTAGGTCAGAACGAACACCAGGAAGCCAAACGCTGCCAAAGACGCGTACTGCTCGCCCGCAGTCCTCTCAAATGATGCTGTTACCAACTCGGGCAGCGAACCAAGATCGTCGCCCCCGTCCTCCGCATCACCTGCCGCGGACTCATCCAGGTTGTAGGAAGTAACGATCGAAGAGATCAACGTTTCCTTCGCTACAAAGCCCGTCATCAACGCGCCAGTCATGTGCCAATCACCAAAACCAGCGGGCTGGAATACAGGTTCAAGAACGCGCGCGGTGGAACCGTACAAGGAGTTCTCCATCGGCAACTCCTCATCGGCAAAGGAGTAGCCCCTTGCCATCGGGATTGCGCTCATCAACCACACCACAAGAGTCATAACCACGATGATCTTGCCGGCGCCCTTCACAAACGCCCAAGCCCGGTTCCAAGTATTTTGCAAAATCACGAGAATACGCGGCATCTGGTAAGCCGGCAACACCAGCATCAGTGGCGCCCTCGACTCCCCCTTCGTGATGAACGGCTTCAGCACGAGCGCTCCGAGCACCACCATGAACAGCGACAAAACGTACATCAAGAACACGACATTGCCAGCGTTATCTTCAAAGAAGATTCGCGCGATCATCAAATAGATCGTGAGCCTAGCCGCGCAAGAGGTATAAGGAATGATTAGCGTTGTAACCAAGCGCTGCTTGGCGTTTGGTAGCGTACGAGTTGCCGCAAGCGACGGCAAGTTGCAACCAAAGCCCATAATCAGAGGCAAGATTACGCGCCCGTCCAGACCAATCATACGCATCACGCGATCCCCCAGGAACGCTGCGCGCGCCATGTAGCCAGAGTCTTCCAAGATCGCGATCGCCAAGAAGATCACGAACATAAGAGGAACGAACGAGGCAACTACGCCCAGACCAACTGCGAGGCCGTTAACAAACAGCGACTCAACCCAAGTGCCGGACAAGCCCACGCCTGCGAACGCAAACTTCAAGAGGTTAGCTAACGAGAAGGCACCCTCGTCGGTGCTGGAGAACAGCCCGTCGAAGAAGTCTTGCACGGGGCCGACCCAGCTGCCCGCAGCCTGGAACAAAAGCCACATGAGCAGGAAGAATACTGGGATACCAACCAGCGGATGAAGAAGGAGTGAATCAATCTTGTCTGAACGAGACGGTTTACGCGCAGAATCGCGTTTGCGTCCCGCCTGTTCCTCAACCCGCTCAACCCAGGCAAACAGTTTTGCCGCGCGATCGAACTCGGACGTATCAGCCAAGCGTGCCGCTTCCGCGGAAGAATCAGCCGGGCCCATACTTGTATTCTCTGCACGAGAGCATCCGCAATCTACCGCACTCGAGACCGGAGCGCCCTCACCAATACCCAAAATCTTCGGGGACTTCGACTTATCAATCTGTTCGAACGCCGCCTGTGCCGCCACCTGGTTAAAACCGGGAGCAGTTGGATCGGGCAGAATCGACTTTACGCGAGGCCGAGAAATCAGAGCGGAACGGATCATGTCTTCAACCGCGCGCACTCCCTGCTTCGTGCGCACATCCGCCGCCAGAATCGGGATGCCGAGCGTGTTTGAAAGTGCGGCCGCATCAACTACCTCACCCTCGTGCTCGACAACATCCGCCATCGTTATAACGCCAACCATCGGGCGCCCCGTTTGTGCTACCTGGCCAAGCAGGTACAAGCTACGCGTCATTGCCGAGGCATCCAGCATCATGACCACAAGGTCAATAGACTGGCCCGACGCCATGTCCGTAGCAGACCCTGTTGCACCTGCCAAGGTATCGACGACGACTTGTTCGTCCTCAGAATTGGCCACCAGCGAGTAGGTGCCGGGAAGATCAATAACACGTGCTCCCAGCGCCGTAGAACGACCCTGCATGAGCTCCACGGTTGTACCCGGAGCGTTCACAACCGCCTGATGAGCACCCGTAACCGCATTAAAGAAGGTGGACTTACCAACATTTGGGTTACCAACCAGCACCACGGTGTCACGGGGATGGCGAACATCCTTGACGTCTAAGAGAACAGACCTGGCCTGCGGGTTATCGCAAGACTGCGGATTTTTGGGCGAACACTTTGGGCAACTCACTTAACTAACTCCACGTCAATCAATTTTGAAGAACGATGGTCTACCGCGACTCGAGTTCCTCCGATATTTAGGACCATGCCTCCAAAGGCGGCGCGGTTTACGACTGTGAAATGCGCTCCTGAACGCAAGCCCAGTTCTTGCACCCGTAGCTGATAACACGGTTGGATTTCAACATTTTGCAGCTGGCCAGTATCGCCGCGCTTACACTCAGAAAGTTTCACACCGAAAAGATTAGATACGGCATACCTAACCTGCAACGACCGTTGCGTAAATCAACCCACCTCAAGAACGCCAAAATCGCTTTTTCGCGTGATTGCGGGCAAATTTATCAATGCTCCAAATGCCCATAGCCGTAACAATGCATGAACTACGCAACAATATACGATCGTAAATGCCTGTATTCATGAAACGTTTATGTTTCATAAATAGTGTTGGGGCTGGAGAAAGGTTTTAAAACTCTCTCCAGCCCCAACTACAAAGAAGCTGTCAGTTAAGCTCGTTAGAAGCCCTGATTAGCCCTCCATTACCGCTGCGCGGCCGGCCTCTAGACGAGCTACCGGAACGCGGAACGGCGAACAGGACACGTAGTTCAGATCCGTCTTGTGGAAGAAGTGGATCGAATCCGGGTCACCGCCGTGTTCACCGCAAATACCGAGCTTCAAGTTCGGCTTAGTGCTTCGACCGCGCTCTGCACCCATGCGAACGAGGGCGCCAACACCCTCCTGGTCAATGGTCTCAAACGGGGAGGCACCGAACACAGAATCCTGGATGTAGGTCGGGAAGATCGTGCCCTCCACGTCGTCACGCGAGAAGCCCCACACCGTCTGCGTGAGGTCGTTAGTGCCGAACGAGAAGAAGTCAGCCTCGGTAGCCAAGTCAGCAGCGGTGATAGCCGCGCGCGGAAGCTCAACCATGCAACCAAGCGGGAAGTCGTGCTCAACCCCGGCGGCAGCAATCTCGGCACGGATCAAAGCCTCAGCTTCTTCACGAACCTTGTGCAACTCGCGAACCGAACCAACGAGAGGAACCATGATCTCGGGACGAGGATCCAACCCCTCCTTCTTCAGCTTCAACGCGGCCTCAACAAGAGCGCGGATCTGAAGTGCGAACAAGCCCGGCAGCAAGATACCTAGACGAACACCGCGGGTACCGAGCATCGGGTTGGTCTCATGCAGACGACGAACCGCCTCAAGAATCGTGCGATCCTCGGGGGAAAGTTCCTCGCCCTGGGCGCGCTGCACCGCAGCCTTCACCTCAAGCTGGGTGAGGTCCGGAAGGAACTCGTGGAGTGGCGGGTCGATCAAACGAACCGTCATCTCCCGGCCATCCATCACGCGAAGCATGTCTTCAAAGTCAGCAAACTGGAGGCGTTCTAGCTCTGCAAGAGCGTCAGCGCGATCCTGCGAATCGGCAGGTGACAAAATCACGCGCTCCACCAGGGCGCGACGCTCACCGAGGAACATGTGCTCCGTACGGCAAAGACCAATGCCCTCCGCACCGAAGCTCAGCGCGCGAGCTGCATCGTCTGGCGTATCCGCGTTGGCACGGACAGAGAGGCGGCGCTTCTCATCGGCATGCGTCAAAATGCGGTCCACCGACTTAATCAGGTCTGCAACCATCTCGTCATCTGCGGCCGCTGCTAGACCAGCCTCAAGCCCCTCAGCAAGGTAGGTGGTCACAGCAGAATCCGTAACCGGAACATCACCGACGAACACCTCGCCGGTCATGCCATCAATACCAATCACATCACCATTGCGCAGAACCTGGTCCCCAACCCGGATGAACTTCTTCTTTTCCTTAACAACCAGTTCCTCAGCGCCAACAACAGCAGTCTTACCCATGCCGCGAGCAACCACGGCCGCGTGCGAGGTCTTACCACCGCGAGCGGTCAAAATACCCTCTGCGGCAACCATGCCCGGAAGGTCATCCGGGTTGGTCTCACGGCGAACCAAAATGACCTTGCGGCCTTCCGCAGCAGCGGCAACGGCGTCCTCGTTATTGAAAACAATCTCGCCAACAGCAGCGCCCGGCGAAGCAGCCATAGCCTTCGTCAGCAAGGTCTTCTTAGCCTTCGCGTCGAACTGCGGGAACATCAGCTGCGTAAGCTGTTCACCCGTCACGCGAGTAAGAGCCTCATCCATATCGATCAAGCCCTCGTCAACCAGCTGGGTGGCGATACGGAACGCGGCGGCAGCCGTACGCTTACCAACACGCGTCTGCAACATCCACAGCTTGCCGTGCTCAATCGTGAACTCAATATCGCACAGATCCTGGTAGTGCTTCTCGAGCTTATCCATGATTGCAATCAGCTCGTCGTAGGACTTCTTGTCATGCGTTGCAAGCTGAACCAAAGGCTCCGTGTTACGGATACCCGCAACTACGTCCTCGCCCTGGGCGTTCATCAGAATGTCGCCGTACACACCCGAGTGGCCGGTAGAGGGGTCACGCGTGAAGCAAACACCCGTGCCCGAATCCTCGCCCATGTTGCCAAACACCATGGTCTGAACGTTCACAGCCGTACCCAGATCGTCAGAAATGCGTTCGCGACGGCGGTAAATCTTTGCGCGCTCCGTGTTCCAAGACAGGAACACTGCCTCAATACAAAGATCAAGCTGCTCGCGCGGATCCTGCGGGAAGTCACGGCCCGCAGCTTCCTTAGTGATCTGCTTAAACTCGGCGACGAGCTCCTTCAGATCCTCTGCGGAAAGCTCGTGGTCAAAGTGAACGCCGCGCCTTTCCTTGATGTGGTCAAGCGCATCTAAGTAAAGAGCTCCATCGACGCCAAGCACGGTGTCGCCAAACATCTGCACCAGGCGACGGTAGGAGTCCCACGCAAAACGCTCGTTACCCGAAACCTTTGCAAGCCCCAGCACCGACTCATCGTTGAGACCGATGTTAAGCACCGTGTTCATCATGCCCGGCATCGAGAACTTAGCGCCGGAGCGAACTGACACCAGCAACGGGTTGTCCGGATCGCCGAGCTTGCGTCCCATCTTCTCCTCAACAGCAGCCAGATTCTCCGTGACTGCTGGCGCGAGCTCCGCGGGGACGCCACCCTGCTTCATGTACTCACGGCAAGCGTCCGTGGTAATCGTGAACCCAGGAGGAACCGGGAGTCCGAGCTTGGTCATCTCAGCAAGGTTTGCGCCCTTGCCGCCAAGCAAGTCCTTCATGTCCTTATCGCCTTCGGAGAAGCGGTAGACGTACTTGACCATTCGTGGCCTCTACTTTCTATAACCAATTTTCTACATAGCCACACCATTGCGGCTAGTGCTCGCACACTGCTTCAAGGGTAACAACTTGGGGCCAAGTTGCGTTAACTGAGCCGAAGCGCTGCAAAAATGCCCACCCCTTATGCAAGAATGACCTCCCGGCATTAATACCGGGAGGTCACGCGCATTATTTTGCTACCTAGTTTTGCGTTAGCGAACCGGAGCGAAAGTGAAGTGGCGCTCGCCTTCCTCACCTTCGGCATCAACGCGCACGGTATCGCCGCTCTTGATTTCGCCAAACAGGATCTTCTCAGACAGCATGTCTTCAATCTCGCGCTGAATAGCGCGACGTAGCGGACGAGCGCCGAGCACCGGGTCGAATCCCTTATCGGCAAGCAGCAAGCGTGCAGCCTCAGTCATCTCCAGCTTCATGTCCTGCTCGCGCATACGCTCATCAAGCCTTGCGATCATCAGATCAACGATCTTGACGATCTGATCCTTCTGAAGCGGCGGGAACACGATCGTTTCATCCACGCGGTTCAAGAACTCGGGGCGGAAGTGCTGCTTCAGTTCCTCGTTGACCTTCTGCTTCATGCGATCGTAATCATTCGCCTGCGTGCCCGTAGCCTGGAAGCCCGTCAGCACGCCCTTATTAATGTCGCGCGTACCGAGGTTCGTGGTCATGATGATGATCGTGTTCTTGAAATCAACCACGCGGCCCTGCGAATCGGTCAGGCGGCCTTCCTCCAAAATCTGTAGTAGCGAGTTGAAGATATCGGCGTGCGCCTTCTCCACCTCGTCAAACAGCACCACGGAGAACGGGCGGCGACGCACCTTCTCAGTAAGCTGGCCGCCCTCGTCGTAACCCACATAGCCCGGAGGTGCGCCAAACAGGCGCGAGGCGGTGTGCTTCTCGGAGAACTCCGACATATCCAACTGGATCAGGGCGTCCTCATCACCAAACAAGAACTCGGCAAGAGCCTTCGCCAGCTCCGTCTTACCCACACCCGTTGGACCCGCAAAAATAAACGAGCCTCCCGGACGCTTCGGATCCTTCAAACCAGAGTGGGTGCGACGAATCGACTGTGCCAGAGCACGCACCGCGTCATCCTGGCCAATAATGCGCTTATGAAGCTCAGATTCCATGTTGAGAATCTTGTGTGACTCAGCCTCGGTTAGCTTCACCACCGGAATGCCCGTAGACATTGCCAGGACCTCTGCGATCTCGGCCTCGCCAATCTCGCCAATCGTGTCCATATCACCAGCGCGCCACGAACGTTCCTTCTCTTCGCGCTGCTCCGTCAGCTTCTTCTCCTCATCACGAAGCGCGGCCGCGCGCTCAAAGTCCTGATCATCAATCGCGGACTCCTTATTGCGACGCACCTCAGAAATACGCTCATCAAGTTCGCGAAGCTCCGGCGGCGCCGTCATTCGACGAATGCGCATACGCGCGCCAGCCTCATCCACAAGGTCAATAGCCTTATCCGGCATGAAGCGATCCGAAATGTAACGATCAGCCATCTGCGCCGCGGCCGCAAGAGCCTCATCCGAAATAATGATGCGGTGATGGGCCTCGTAACGGTCACGCAGTCCCTTCAAGATAGCGATGGTCTCTTCAACCGAGGGCTCTTCTACCTTCACCGGTTGGAAACGCCGCTCCAAAGCCGCGTCCTTCTCAATGTACTTGCGGTACTCCTCCAACGTGGTTGCACCAATCGTCTGGAGCTCACCACGCGCCAACATAGGCTTCAAAATCTGAGCCGCATCAATCGCGCCCTCAGCTGCGCCAGCACCAACCAGCGTATGGATCTCGTCAATAAACAAAATAATGTCGCCGCGTGTGCGGATCTCTTTCAGCACCTTCTTCAAGCGCTCTTCAAAATCACCGCGGTAACGCGAACCCGCCACCAGCGAGCCCATATCGAGGCTGTAAATCTGCTTATCTCGGAGGGTCTCTGGAACATCACCGCGCACAATCGCCTGAGCAAGACCCTCAACCACCGCGGTCTTACCCACGCCAGGCTCACCGATCAACACCGGGTTGTTCTTAGTGCGACGCGACAGAATCTGCATTACGCGTTCCATCTCTTGCACGCGGCCAACCACCGGGTCAAGCGATCCCTCGCGAGCGGCGTTAGTGAGCGAGCGGCCAAACTGCTCCAGCAACGCCGAATTTGTCTGCGGCTCACGCGCCGGACCGCCCACACCCACGGCCTCACGCCCGCCCCCAGCCTGACGCTGGTAGCCGCGAAGCAACTGGATAACCGTCTCACGCAACTGGCCCAAATCCGCGCCAAGCTCAACGAGGACCTTCGTAGCCACGCCCTCGCCCTCACGGATCAAGCCGAGCAACATGTGCTCCGTACCGATGTAGTTATGGCCAAGCTGAAGTGCCTCACGCAAAGCGAACTCCAAAACCTTCTTCGCTCGCGGAGTAAACGGAATCGTGCCCTCCGGAGCGGAAGAGCCCTTCCCGATCATCTCCACAACCGTAGCCCGGACGGCCTCCGGCTCAATCCCGGTCATCTCCAGGGCCTTAGCAGCAACGCCTTCGCCCTCCTCAATCAAACCCAGCAACAAATGCTCAGTGCCGATGTAGTTGTGATTGAGTCCGCGCGCCTCATTCTGCGCTAAAACGACAACCCGGCGAGCGCGGTCGGTAAACCTCTCGAACATAGTCAGCCTTCCTAAGAATCTACTAACTACACAGTAGAGGCACTGCTACATAAAATCGCGTTTGTTCACCATAAGCGAGAAACGCGCAGGCTCATGCCTCCAGGAGTATCGTCACCGGCCCATCGTTTGTGAGCGAAACCTGCATATCCGCCCCAAACACGCCTGTTTCTACATGCAGGCCGTGCTTTGAGCGCAACTGCTCAACCACCGCCGCAACCAAAGGCTCCGCCACACCGCCCGGCGCTGCAGCCTGCCACGTGGGCCGCCGCCCCTTACGCGCATCCCCGTAGAGCGTGAACTGGGAAACCACCAGCACCTGCGCGTCCACATCAGTTGCAGACTTCTCATCATCCAATATACGAAGCGAAGCGATCTTGCGCGCGATCGTCTCCACCTGGGCCGGCCCATCATCATGCGTCACGCCAACCAGTACGCAAAGCCCCTGACCGGTGATCGCACCCACGACCTCGCCATCAACGGAGACTGACGCTCCTCTAACGCGCTGAATCACAGCCCTCACAGTGACCGGCCTCCAATACCAAAACCGCCCGGAGCGCCCGGATGGCCCGCACCCGGCATTTCGCGGCGCGCCCTGCGAAGATCCTCGCCCGGCCTCTCCTTAGGCGACGCCGACGAGCGCCCCAGCGGATCCACAACCACTTCTTGAGCCGCGGCGACCTCATCCTCATTCGTCTGCACGTCAAGCTGCACGTCCAGCGGAATCGCGCGGCGGATGACCGCGAGCGCCACCGGTCCCCAATCTGCATGACGCGCAACCGAGGTCACCTGGCCAACCTTTCGGCTTTTGAGCATCACATCCGCACCCGGCTTCACCACGCGCGATTGCGATCCGTCAAGTTGCAACAGCACCAGCCTTCGCGGCGGCTTCCCCATATTCACGATGCGCGCCACCGACTCCTGTCCCGAATAGCAGCCCTTATTCAAATGCACTGCGGTGCGTAGCCAGTCAAGCTCGTGCGGAACCGTCTTATCATCTACCTCGCGCCCAAAGCGCGGGCGCAAATCCTCGATCCGCAAGGCTTCCCAAGCGTTGCGGCCAGCCCAACTGCCGCGCTGGGCCCACGCGGACGCAAACCGTGCAAACTGCTCTCGGTCTACGCCATGTAGGGCTCGAGTGCGCCCTTGCGCGGGATGGGCGAAATCCTGCGGAGTGTAGCTCGCCCCACCCTCGGCCACGCCCGGCCACGGATCCACCCATGTGAACAGGTAGCCCGGCAAGTCCGCTACGGGCCGGCTCGCGACCTGGTGCAAATCATCCGCGCCCGTCTTTACGATGCTTCCAACCACCGCGATCTTGCTAGTCACGTTGCGCACTTCCACTCGCAACATGAACTGCATGCGCTGTAAGAACTCGGTTAAGTCCCCCGCCTGCGCGCCTTCCACGAGGAGCGTTGCGACCTGCCCGTCATCCACAATGCCAGCTGCAAAACTAATGCGCCCATTCGGATCCAAAAGGAGTAGCTCGCGAGACTCCCCCGGTTGCAGCGCATTCACCACCTGCGACGAGATGGTAGTTAGCCACGAAAGCCTATCTGGCCCCGAAACCTGCACCACCCCTAAGTCCGAGAGGTCAGAAAGCGCCTGCCCCGCCTCCAACTGCCACTGCTCGCCGCTCCAATCACCAAAGCGAGCCGGCACATCCTCATCAAACTCATCCGGCACGGCCCCGGGCATATCAAGCAGTGGAGAGCGCATCACTATTCCTTCTCAAATGTCTCGATCGGTTTTGCTTCCTTAATGCGGGCCACTCGGCCTGAGACCACGAAATCTCCCTTATCGGTATTCAAAGTCTCATTAAAGAAAATATCGGAGTTCACCAGGCCCAGCATCCGCTCGCCGAGCGATGCGGCCGGCGCCCCCTCCTTATGCACAACCGTATCAATCAGCAGGCGAATACGCGGTCCCTGCACCCTGCCCACCCAAAGCCCGGCAATACCGTCCGTGGACGCGGAAGTTACCTGCAGATAGTTATCCTCCCCATCGGTGTCTTTGAGCACCTTCCAGTAGGCGGTTTCCTCACTGGCAACGCCCGAGCGGGGCAGCAAATCAATGCCCTCCAACGCGCCTACCTGCGCATCTACCTCCACCACCGCATCCGTGTTAAACACAGCGAGGCGAGTAGACACCTGCTCGCCCACCACCTGGCAATCAAACTCAAACGTCACCAAGTTACTGCCATCCGGCGAGCTCTGGGTGCCCCAACCAACCCACGTGCCCAGTAGCCAAGTTAGGGGCGCAACCTGACTGGGAAGATTTTGCGGAATAACGATCATGTACCCAGGCTAAAGCCGCGTGCGGACAATTGTTTGAGGCGTGCGGACAAACCCACACATGCCGCCAAGTTCTCAAAAGAGAACCGGCACTGATGAGCTAGAGCAGAGCGCCCACTCGCACAATCACGTAGATAGGCATCACGGCGAGCAGGAACTTCATTGCCCCGCGGGCGAACGCTCCTGCCTCGGAAATACGGCAATTATGCTCACCAAACAGCATGTCTACTATCACGATCACGCCGCCCACTCCCAAACCTAGCAGTGCGGACATTAGCAAAAGCGACACCTGCGGCGGCACGGCTGACGACGTATTCGCTAATGCGAAAGAGAGCAGGCTGGCAGGCTCACCAACCACAAGCGCAATACCTGTAACCATAACGGCGCTAAGCGGCCCCAGAAGCAGCGCCCAAAACGCGTTTGCCCCCGCGCTTGCGCCCAGCTGATTACCCACCATGGTGACAATGAATGCGAGCGCAGCGGTGACCATAACGGCAGACCACAATTCTGACTCGCACAGCGTCACCCAAGCGCTACCGATCACCACTACAAATCCACCAAACACCGAGGCCGATAGTGAATGGAGGAGGTCTGTGCGTGGAAGTGGCCGGGTGGCCTCCATGACTGCCGCTACCAGCACCACCATGCCAAGCCCTACGGTTGCCCACGCAAAATCATCACTTACGCTAATGGCAATCACCGTGACGATCCCGACGATCAGGATCGTCACCAGCGACGTGTAACGCACTGGAGTTTGAACCAGATCATCCCAACCACGCGCGAAGACAACTATCGCAACCACGATCACAAGCATCACCACAGTCCTGGTGTCGAACACCAGGTTTGAAATCACGATGGACGCCGCCAGCAAAATAGCGATAGTGGCAGAAAGATAACGAGCGGGGATAGACAAGATTTGCTCTGCCCTGCCGCGAGATTTCGTTCCCGCGCGGCGCTGCGACACGCACGCCTTCTTCAAGCTCTTAGACACGCGCGCAGACTTAGACGAATCCGCCCCCTCCTTCGGGGCTGACAAACCCGGCGTGCCTAAGCGCGAAGCACGCCTATGCTTGCCCAAATCGTTCTTTGCCTGATCTTGCGTATTCTTGTCATCCACACCCAAATGCTCCCACACTTTCAACTAAGAATCCCCACCGCAACAGGCAATCGGGCGCGCTCCAACAAAACCAACGCGCACTACGGGGGCATTTTGAGGTGCGCAGTTCACAAAATGCATTAGTATTGAAATAGGCACCGAACCAACTATGCCCCGGGCTCCAACTTCTGCCGCTACGAGCGGCCTTCGCGCCAACAGGCGCATTTTGGTTCGGTGTCTTTTACTTTGCGTTGATGTCCGCTCGCAGCGCTAGTCTCCTGCACCTAACCCATCGCGAAAACCGCGCGCCGCATTTGACTCAAATTTCAAAACCCCAAGCAAATCAAGCGTTGCGGGCTGAACCTGTTGCGGAGCCAAATCAAAATCGCTGTCTTGCTCTTGCATTAAGAACACCGTTTCGGTGTCGCGTACACATTCCCATTGAGAAATGACATCCACCACCGCATGCTGGATCCCGGGCACATCGTCAGCGCGCAACCGCAACATAACGTCATACTCGCCAGTAGTCACCGCGTAATAGTCAAGCTCTGACAAGGCGCTAAGCTGCATACCGAACTGCTTCCATTTGCTCTGGTCAAGTGAGACGAATACGAATGCGCTCACCTTCTTGCCAATCAAGCTCGGATTAATATCGATCGTGAACCGCTCAATAACGCCGGCCTCAACCAAAGTATTTAGCCGCGCATACGCATTTGAACGAGAGATTCCCACGGCCTCTGCAAGCGCCGCAACAGACATTCGCGAGTCACGACGCAACTGACGAAGGATCTCCAAATAAGTTTCATCCAACTCGAATTCTGGATCTTTAGAATGCTCACCGCTCATATGACGATTCTAGCGAGACACAATGTCTAAAACCATAGGAATAATAAAACAAACTGCTACAAATACCGCGAGATTCAAAACATCGCTAGTGTCCACCAGCTTCACGTTCTTTTATCTTCGTTTTACCTTTGACCGTGACCGACAGATTGCAATCTATAGAATCACGCACCACCGCACAATCACCTAATCTCAAGGCCAAACAACTTATATGCGCCCTTTTGGGACCCTAAAAATGTTACAAAATGTTAAACGGCGGATTACTGAAATAGGTCAAATCGGTAAAGTACACTAATGTTGAATTTGCATGTGACCAACGACCGCGTATTGGAGTATGACAAGTGCGTTTTTCAAGGTCCAACGACGACAACATCTTCTTCACTCTTTTCACCAAACAAGCCACTTTTTTGGTATCTGCAGCTGAGCTACTAGCAAAAATCAGCGCTGCAACTCCGGAACGTCGCGTCGAGCTTCGCGACGAACTACACCGGCTTGAACAATCCTGTGACGAAGTAACCCACGAGATTGCAGCGCGACTCAACCAAACGTTTGTCACTCCGCTCGACCGCGACGACATCACCTACATCTCCAGCCGCCTCGACGACTGCATGGACTACATGGACGAGGCCGGTGACCTCATCGTCCTATACAAGGTTGGCGTGCTCCCTCCCGGCGTGGCAGAGCAACTGAACGTCATCCAGCGTTGCTGCGACCTCACCGCACAAGCGATGCCTCGTCTCAAGACCCTTGGCGGCCTACGCGACTACTGGGTTGAAATCAACCGCCTTGAGAACGACGGCGATCAGGCATACAGGAAGACCATCTCTGCACTTTTCGAAAGCGGACACGACGCCCTCGAAGTGATCAAGCTGAAGGACGTCATCGAAGTCCTCGAAAAAGCGATCGATTCCTTCGAAGCACTCGCAAACGGCGTTGAGACCATCGCGATCAAGGAGTCCTAAGCGGTGGATCTGAATCTCATCCTCGTCGTTGTTGTAATCGTCATTGCGCTTGGCTTTGACTACACCAACGGCTTCCACGACGCGGCAAACGCCATCGCAACATCCGTGTCCACCCGGGCGCTAACGCCCCGCGCGGCACTTGGCATGGCAGCGATCATGAATATCGTTGGCGCCCTGCTCGGCACCGAAGTTGCAAAAACTATCGGTGAAGGCATCATCGACATTCAACACTTCACCATCTCTACCGACCCGACCATGCAGTTACACGGGCTCGGGATCATCCTGGCCGCACTAATCGGCGCGATCACCTGGAACCTCATCACCTGGTGGTTTGGGCTACCGTCCTCGTCTTCACATGCCCTCATCGGCGGCCTTGTGGGCGCGGGCCTAGCGTCCTCCACCACCGTGTTGTGGGGCGGCATCACCATGCAGGTCATCATCCCGATGTTCCTCTCGCCGCTCGTGGGCTTCTTCCTGGCGTACATCATCATGCAGATCGCACTGTACCTTGTACGCAACTTCGCCTACCACCGAACCATGCGTAAGTTCCGCTTCGCGCAAACCGTGTCCGCTGCCGCAATGGCGCTTGGCCACGGCCTCCAGGACGCCCAAAAGACGATGGGTATCATCGTCATGGCCCTCCTTGCAGGTGGTTACGGCGAAACCCACAACGTGATCGTGAACGGTGAGCTCACCATCCCCACGTGGGTTAAACTCGCAGCGGCACTCGCAATCTCTGCAGGCACGTATTCCGGCGGCTGGCGCATCATGCGCACCCTCGGACGCCGCGTCATCGAGCTTGATCCGGCGCGCGGATTCGTTGCCGAAACCGTATCCGCGACCGTCCTATACTTCACGGCATTCGTAGTGCACGCTCCGATCTCCACCACGCACACCATCACCTCGGCCATCATGGGTGTGGGCGCCACCAAGCGACTATCCGCCGTCCGGTGGGGCGTGGCCGGAAACATCGTTATCGCCTGGTTCCTCACCCTCCCTGCGGCCGCCGCAGTGGCAGCAATAATCTACCGATTACTGCACCTAGTGTTACCGTAGAGAACTGATGAGAACCTTCAACCACAATGCGAAGCCCCGCTACATTGGCGGTGCCCTCGCTTTAGCGCTACTTTTGTCCGCCTGTTCCAACACCTCGGCGCTCGAACTCGAAGCGGGGAACTGTCTGGACCTGCCTGACAACGCCGAGCTGTCTGCAGGATTTGAACTGGCAACCGTCATAACGGTTTCCTGCACCAGCGAGCACGAAGCCCAGGTATATGCCGAAAAAGAACTAACCGGAGACGAGTTCCCCGGCACGGACGCCATTCAAAACCTCGCATCTGAGTTTTGCACCGCCGAGTTCAAAACGTTTGTAGGAAGCGAAATCGGCACCTCTACCCTAGATATTTACCCGCTGATGCCTACCGCAGAAAGCTGGGATCAAGCAGGAGACCGCACGCTTCTTTGCGTTGCTATCAGCCCCACGCCGGTTACCAACACGTTTGAAAACTCCGGCCTGTAGCTTATTCGCGCCAACGCGACCCGCAAATTCCGATAGCACAATAAAGCGAGGGCGAGGATGTAATCCTCGCCCTCTACCTTTTGAAAAATCTATCCAAAGCGTCCTGAAATGTAGTCTTCAGTCGCTTTCTCAGTTGGATTAGAGAAGATCTTTGACGTGTCGTCAATCTCCACCAAGCCGCCCGGCTCGCCCGCCGCGCGCAGGTTGAAGAAACCCGTGCGGTCCGAAACGCGCGCCGCCTGCTGCATGTTGTGAGTAACAATCACGATCGTGTAGTCATCCTTCAGCTCCATCATGAGGTCCTCGATTGCGAGGGTCGAGATGGGGTCAAGCGCGGATGCCGGCTCGTCCATCAGCAAAATATCGGGCGAAACCGCGATGGCGCGCGCGATGCAAAGCCTTTGCTGCTGACCGCCCGAAAGAGAAGATCCGGGGCTGTTCAAACGATCCTTGACCTCTGTCCAAAGATTAGCTCCACGCAAGGACTCTTCAACTAAGTCATCCTGATCCGACTTTGGCATCCTCTTGTTATTGAGCCTGATGCCCGCCAAAACATTCTCGCGGATACTCATCGTCGGGAAAGGGTTTGGACGCTGGAACACCATGCCAATGGAACGGCGAACCTGAACCGGATCCACATCCTTGTCGTAAATGTTCTTATCCCCAACCTTCACGCTTCCCGTCACGCGAGCGCCTGGGACGACCTCGTGCATCCTATTAAGCGTGCGGAGGAACGTAGTTTTTCCACATCCCGACGGACCAATCAACGCGGTGATTGACTTCGCGTGGATCCGCATATTCACATCTTTTACGGCCAAAAAATCGCCGTAGTAAATGTCTTCATTCTCAACAATGATCTCTTTAGCCATCGTTATTCTCTTTTAACTCCTGCCCTTAGGCGCAAAGTAGTACGCCACGATTCGAGCAATCAGGTTGAACAGCATTACCAGCAAAATCAGCACCAGGGCGGCAGCCCAAGCCCGATCGTAGTTGATCGTCTCCACACAGTTCTCCAGCGCACCACACGGGGCCAGACCCTGTGAATACTGGCGGTACACGTACACAGGAAGCGTCATGAGGCGCCCCTCGAACACGTTGTAGTTGATCGAATCAATCACGCCCACGGTCATAAGCAGCGGCGCGGTTTCACCAACAACGCGTGCGATTGCAAGCATCACTGCGGTTGTTAGGCCGGCAGCGGACGTACGGAGCACGACCTTCACAATCGTCAACCACTTCGGGACGCCAAGAGCGTAAGACGCTTCCCTAAGCTCGTTAGGTACTAGGCGCAGCATCTCTTCACTCGAGCGCACAACCGTTGGTATCATCAGCACCGACAGCGCTACCGCACCCATAATGCCCGCGCGATATGCCGGCGAAACGAGCAGGCCGAACAGTGCTGCGGCGAACAAGCCGGCGACGATCGAAGGGATACCCGTCATCACGTCCACGAAAAAAGTGGTTGCGCGCGCAAGCTTCGAGTTACCCGCATACTCAACCAGGTAAATCGCGGTTGCCAAACCGATTGGCACCGAGATGAGCGTGGCCCAGCCCGTGACCAGCAAAGTGCCAATAATCGCGTGGTAAATACCGCCCGCATCCATGCCGCCGTACACACCATTCATCGAGACGGTGAGGAAGTACGGAGACAGGCGCCCCCAACCGTTCTCCACCACAATCCACAGTAGTGAAACCAGCGGAATAATCGCGAAAGCAAATGCCAGCACCACCAGCACGACCGAGCTCTTGTCAGCCAGCTTACGGCGCCTATCCAAGGCGGGATTGCGCGAAGCGAACGGGTTAGGGCGCGCTGGGTTTTGAGTTTCGACAGACATTAGTTGGCCCCCGAGAACTCGGCGCGCTGAGCAATAATCCAACGCGCAAGCATATTAACGATCATCGTGATTGCAAACAGTGCCAGACCCGTAGCGATGAGGGCAGAAGTGTACGTGCCCGTGGCCTCGGGGAACTGTAGGGCAATGTTTGCCGCGATGGTGGAGTGCCTACCCGCCTGCAGAATGTTGAACGAGTAGCTCGACCCCACCGACAGCACCATTACAACCGCCATCGTCTCGCCAAGAGCGCGACCCAAACCGAGCATTGCAGCTGAAATAATGCCGGAGCGACCAAACGGCAATACCGCCATTTTCACAACTTCCCAACGCGTCGCACCAAGAGCCAATGCGGCCTCTTCGTGCGCCTTCGGGGTTTGCAAGAACACCTCGCGCGCAACCGCGGTGACGATCGGAAGGATCATCACCGCAAGGATCAAAGAAGCGGAGAAGATCACGCGGCCGGTTGTAGACACAGGACCTGCAAAAAGCGGGATCCATCCAAAGTATTTAGACAAGAACTCGTAGAACGGCACGAGCCTTGGAATAAGCCACATCGCGCCCCACAGGCCGTAAATAACCGAGGGGATTGCAGCCAAAAGGTCAACCATGTAACCGAGCGGCTGAGCAAGGTGCTTTGGCGCGTAATGGCTAATAAAGAGTGCGATTCCGATGGAGAGCGGCACGGCAAGCAACATGGCAAGGACAGCCGCCAGCACCGTACCGAAAATTTGCGGGCCAGTGAACTGCCAAATGTTTAGCTCTTCCGCACTGCCAACCGTTCGGATACGCACCGAAGAATCACTGATCGCCGGCCAGGCTCTCACAATCAGAAATGTGGCAACCGCCGCGAGGGTCACGAGAATCGTGACCGCCGCAGCAGTTGCCCCTGACCGGAAGATCTTGTTACCGATCTTCCCGGTGTTGTTCATTTACTTAGCCACCTGGATCATGTCGAGCGAGGACTTGATTTCGCCCTGCATGTTAGCGGAGATCGGAGCCGAACCAGCAGCCTCAGATGCCGCGGCCTGGCCCTCAGCGGAAGCCTGGAAGCCAATGAAGCTCTTCACAAGGTCAACCGTTTCCTGATCCTCGTAAGTGGAGCAGACGATCGAGTAAGAGACCAGAACCAGCGGGTAAGCCTTCGGATCCTCCGGCGTGCGGTTGATGGTCAAACCAAGATCGCCCTTAACGCCCGAATCTACGCGCTCAGCCGAGTCAACAGCAGCCGCTGCAGCCTCGTTCGAGAACTTCACGTAGCCATCACCAGCCTTCAGCGCGACCGTACCGAGTGAGCCAGCCTGCGACGCATCCGCGTAACCAATCGTGCCGGTACCAGCGGTCACAGCCTGTACAAGACCCGAGGTCTTGTCACCAGACTCGCCACCAGAAATCGGCCATGCCTTGCCGGCCTTGTGCGGCCACGCATCCGGGGCGGCCTTGCTCAAGTAGTCAGTGAAGTTCTGCGTGGTACCCGACTCGTCTGCGCGGTGAACCGGGGTGATTGCCAGATCCGGAAGCTCAACATCCGGGTTCTGCGAAGCAATCGCCTCGTCGTTCCACTTGGTGATCTCACCGGAGAACACCTTCGCGATGGTCTCGGCATCCATGTTCAGGGTATCGACGCCCTCAAGATTAAAAATAACCGCAACCGGGGAAATGTAGACCGGCAAGTTAAGAGCGTCCGAGCCACAGCGTTCCTTAGCGGCCGTAACCTCGTCATCCTTTAGGACGGCATCTGAGCCCGCCCAAGCAACCTGCTTACCAACAAACTGGGTAATGCCAGCACCCGAACCAACCGGATCGTAAGAAACGGTTACGCCCTGCTGCTGTGCCTGGTACTTAGCGATCCACGCATTCATAGCGGCTTCCTGAGAAGAAGCGCCCGCACCCGCAACGGAGCCAGAAAGCGTTGCGCCCTCAGCCATTCCCGTCGAGGTATCGCCCTCATTCTGGGCAACCGGGTTATCCGAACCGCAAGCGGCAAGACCAAAAGCGATCGTGCCCGCTCCAAAAGCTAGAGCTACTCTAGAGAGTCGAAGGTTCATCACGTCAAATAGTCCTCTTCAATAAAGTATTCCCAGACGCAAACGCGCGGGAGAAGCTGCTTTCTGCAACCGCTAGAAAAAGTATCGACGCAAAGTTAAGGCCGGACGCGAACTAGGTAAACGAACGGTGAATTGTTAAAGCACACGCGGCCAACTTAAAACCGTTTGATGGTCCTTTGTGTTTCAAACGCCACAATTTTCGGAGTTTTCGCATTCGCGGCGGGGTAAGCCACGTGTGCAACCAGCATTTGTGCAGGCCGTAAATAAGGGTCTTCCGCTGGAATCAGGCGAGCCAACTGACTGGCCGCAATCGCCTGCAACGGCTCAAACATTGCCGGCAGTGCGGGCCTATGACCGCACACCACAACCGGCTGCGCCGGGCGCTGCACCAGGCGCTCAATCACCTTCGCCGCCTCATCCGGCGCGGCCTGCGCATGCTCCTGCGTAAGCTCCTGTGCAGTAACCAGATTAAGACCTGCCACCGCCGCGTACGGCTCCAACGAAGACCTACACCTCACCCACGGACTGGACAGTAGCCTCGAAACACCAAGCGCCGAGAAAATATCCACCAGATCCAGCGCCTCTACAACGCCGGTGCGATTCAGCGGCCTCTTTGCCTCCGCGCCATCCCACTGCGCCCGCGTCAGCGCCGCCCCGTGACGGACAATCGCAAGAGTTGCCGTTACCAGCCGGCCGGACTCCGCCCTCGCAATCACATCATCCAACAAGCGCCTATCACCACGACGCGTAAGCATGTCCAGCGCCGTGCGCGGATCCACCCAGCGCGTCAAATCAATCTCTTTAGCGGGTGCAGGAACCACCGGAATGCGCGAACGCTCCACTCCCCCGTGCATCACCGGCGTACCAATCCAGTAGTGCACTTCCTTTGTCTGCCCTGAACCAAGGCGGTAACGCTGCGTGTTCAGCGGGGCGTGCATTTGCACGAGTACGCCCGTTTCTTCCTCCACCTCGCGAACACCCGCCGCAATGAGGGGCTCGTTTATCTCCGCCTTGCCCTTCGGCCAAGACCAGTCATCATAACGAGGCCGATGGACGATCAATACCTCGATCTCATCTGCCCTGTACTCTCGGCCGAACTCCACCGGCACATGCCGGTCTCGCGGTCGCCAAACAATAGCGCCCGCAGACCTAACAATCCGGCTAGGCACTGGGCTGGGTCGAAATTTAGCCACGGTGAACTTTCAAAACTTACATACCACTAAACGCGTTGCCACTGCGGTGGCAAGAGCCTTCAAGGTTGCGGATACGGACAAATCTGATTCGATTCTACCGGTTTTCACTCTGAGCTGTAAGAGAGTCCGTGCCCCGGCTATGCCATCAGCTTGCGTGGCGCGGACAGGGAGACGATAGGTGACACTCGCGTTTAAGCGGGCATGTCCACGCCCGTGAAGGTTAGATAAATGAGGGCGAAGTTCAGCGCTACAATCAGGGCGGAAACCGCCGCCATTGCTATCTTCATTGCCGTGCCGTCGCGATAATCCCCCATAACGTCCTTACTGGCCGTGTACCAGGTGAGCGGAATGATCGCGAACGGAATACCAAACGAAAGCGCAACCTGCGAAATCACCAGCGCCCACGAGGGATTTGGGTACACCCAAAGCACAATCAATGCAGGGATTAGGGTAACCAAGCGCCTCGCCCACAGCGGAACTCGCACATGTAGCAGGCCGCCCATTATCTCCGAGCCCGCATACGCTCCCACCGACGTTGACGCAAGGCTGGATGCCAGCAAACCCACCGCGAACACCACGCCGATACCCGGGCCCAACACGGCCTCGATCGCGGCGTGGGCCCCCTCGATCGAATCGGTTCCCGCATGTCCGCCCAGCGCGGACGCGGCAAGCAACAGCAACCCCAGGTTCACCGCTCCCGCAATAATCAGGGCGAACACCACGTCCGTCCTCGTTGCACGAAGCAAAATCTTCAAATTCCGATTCTTCTTATTGAACCGGTGATTCACCAAAGACGAGTGCAAATAAATCGCATGAGGCATAACGGTTGCGCCCAGCATCGACGCGGCGATCAACACCGAGTTCGTGTCACTAAAACGCGGAACGAGGCCGGAAACCACGCCGCTTGCCGAGGGCGGCTCTATAAACAACCCCGCTAAGAAACCGCCGGTGATAACTACCAGCAAGGCAACCACGATGGCCTCGAACTGGCGCTGGCGCTGCGCATTTTGGAAAATCAGCAACGACATCGACACGGCGCCCACAATCAAACCGCCCACAATCAGCGGCAAATCGAACAGCAACTGCAATGCGATAGCGCCGCCAATTATCTCCGCCAGATCAGTGGCTGCAGCAATCGTTTCGGCCTGCATCCAAAACGCGATGCGGCGCCGTTTGGGTAGACGATCGCCCAGAATCTCAGGCAGTGAGCGACCGGTAACCAGGCCGAGCTTAGCACTCTGATACTGCACCAGCACAGCCATCAGATTCGCGAGCACCAGCACCCACACCAGCATGTAGGAATACGTAGCGCCCGCCGAGATATTCGCAGCCACGTTACCGGGGTCAACATAGGCGACAGCGGCAACAAAAGCCGGCCCCAACATGGGCCAAAGCCTGTGCTTGCGAACTTTCTTAGCGGGCGCCACAGCGACCTCTTCCCACCCGAAGCCTAACGAATAACCCTCATCGTATTTCGGCTAACCGAAATCCTCAAGTGGTAAGGCCGCACAAAGCGTTAAATGCCCTTATCTACAGGTTTTGCTCAATCCATTCGCGAGCGATCACATCAGCGGACTCCTGATCCTGCGACGAACGCACATTCAGATCCAGCAAACCATCGGCAGTGAGCTTTGCCTGCACCTTGTTAAGCACCTCGACAGCCTTCGGATCAAGATCAGACACCGTTAGCGGCACCACGTGCGACGAGAGGAACATGCCCTGCGGATCGTCCAAAACCACAAGATCATTCACCTTAATATCCGGGCTGGCCGAGAAAATATTCGCCAACTGCACGTCACCATCAAGTAGCGCCTTCACCGTCAACGGGCCGCCCTTGTCCTCAATCGGTGCGAAATCAACATCCACACCGTAATGCTTCTTCAAGCCCTTCGGGCCATTCGGACGGTTCTCAAACTCAGAGCTACCAGCAACAACGATCTTGCCGTCATAGTTCTTCAAATCAGCAAGCGACGTGATTCCGTTTTCTTCTGAGAACTTGCGCGAGACCACGTATGAATCCTGATCCGTAGCCTCGGCCTGATCCAGCACCTGCAAGCCCTGCGGAGCAGTCTTCTTCAACTCCTCATAAATCGCATCCTTGCCGGTTACCTCATGATCCGGATTCCAGAACTGTAGCAGCGGCCCCGTGTACTCAGGACGAACGTCAATGGATCCGTCTTCCATTTCCTTATTCAAAACCTCGCGCGCACCGATCTTGAAGTCACGCTTCACGGCGAATCCCTCGGCCTCAAGCGCCTGCGCGTAAATCTCCGCGATGATCTCATTCGAGTAGTAATTCGACGAGCCGATCACGATCGCATCTTCGGCAGGCTTTGACGCCTCGCCCTGCTCAAACGAAGACGAACCGCCGCACGCCGCGAGCGACGCCGTCAAACCAACCGCCAACGCGGCGCCCAGAACACGTTTCAAAGACATAAACACTCCTACTATCGATACCTTCAACAAACCAAAGCGGGCGGCAACTCTTGCCTACGCTAAACCGGTGCTTCTGCGAGCATGCCTTTCACTGACCTTTACCGCAAGATGAAACACCAAATCCACAAACAACGCCAGCAAAATCACCAGGATAGCGCCGCCCAGCATCTCGTCATAACGCCGAGCCGACAAGCCCGAAAAGATGAACCGGCCCAAACCCGCATCCGCCACGTACGCAGCCAACGTTGCCGTAGCCACCACCTGTACCGCCGCTGAGCCAACACCGCCCATAATCACCGGGCTAGCCAACGGTAGCTCAACCTCGCGCACAATCTGCCACTCCGACATGCCCAGCGCGCGAGCCGCCTTCACCGCAGTCACATCAACATTTGCCACACCCGAATACGCGCCAGCCAACAAAGGCGGGATAGCCAGCACCACCAACACAATCACCGGCGCCTTCAAACCGATTCCCATCAAAAGGCCGAGCAGCGTCAGCAAACCGAGAGTTGGCACCGCCCTAGCAGCGCCGGCAATCGCAGCCACCACGCCCTGTCCCTTGCGCGTATGCCCCACTGCCACGCCTGCCGGCAGAGCCACCGCACTAGCAATCAACAGCACCACGAGCGCGATAGCCAGATGTTGGCCCAGGCGCACCCAGATCCCGGACGCACCCAACCAGTTGCCCGGATCCGCCACCCACGCAAGCGCATCAACCAACAAGTTCATCGTGCGCCCTCCTCATCGGCCGGCTCATCCTGCGTCACGCCCGCAACCACCAGCGGCCCCGGCCCGGGCCGCTCCGCCCTCTTCCACGGGAACAGTAGCCAACCAGCCAACACCGTCAGAGCATCCAACGCGAGCGCCAGCACAATCGTGAGCAGCAAACCCGTCACGACCTCGGCAATGATTCCACGCTGGAAACCATCCGTGAACAGCGTGCCGATACTTTGGATACCAATCACCGCGCCAACCGTTACCAAACTGACCGTGTTCACCACAACCACGCGCAGGCCCGCAATGATGATCGAACCGGCAAGCGGCAACTCAATACGCCAAAACTTCTGCCAAGATGAATAACCCATGGCCGTGGCGCTATCCAGCACTTCTTGCGGCACGGCTGCGAAGGCGTCCGCAGCCGTGCGTTGCAGCAGAGCAACGCCGTAGATGCTCAAAACGATCACAACCGCCGCTGCAGACCGGATCGAAACGCCCGTAATCGCCGGAATCACGATAAACATCGGCAAAGACGGCACCGCATAAATCACGCTGATCAGCGCAATCAAAGCCTCGCGCGTCAGCTTGTGACGATTCACCAGCCAACCCACCGGCACCGCGATCAGCACACTAACCAAAATCGCACTCACCGACAGCCACAGATGAAGCCAAACTAGCTGCGCAATCCACTGCGCGTTATTAGCCACCCAAGTCATTCAAGCGCCCCAAGCAGCCGGCCCGTAGCGTCCTCCACAATCCTCGAATCACCCCGCACACGCAACCTGCGCGCACCGGACGTGAGGCCAATAAATGACGCCACAAAATCGCTAGCTGGATTCGTAAGCAACTCATCGGGGGTACCCCGCTGGGCTATCTGCCCGCCCGAGCCCAACACAATCACGTCATCAGCCAGCGTGAACGCCTCGTCAATATCGTGGGTTACGAACAGAACCGTCTTGCCCAGCTCACGCTGCAACCGCGAAACCTCATCTTGCAACTCGCGGCGAACAATCGGATCAACCGCAGAAAACGGCTCGTCCATAAGCAAAATATCGGGATCGGCGGCAAGTGCCCTGGCCACCCCCACGCGCTGCTGCTGTCCGCCCGAGAGCTGCGCCGGGTAGCGATTAGCCAACTGCGCCTCCAGGCCCATCAGATCCATCAGTTCACGGGAGCGCTCATACGCCTTAGAACGAGACACGTCGCCCAGCAATGGAACCGTTGAAATGTTGTCGATGATCGTGCGATGCGGTAGCAGACCGCCCGCCTGCATCACGTAGCCGATAGAGCGACGCAACTTCACCGGATTAACCGTAGCTACGTCAACCCCATCGATAAGAACCCGCCCCTTCGTAGGCTCAATCATGCGATTGACCATCGACAACAGGGTGGACTTACCCGACCCCGATGATCCCACAAGCACCGTGGTTGAATGACTTGGCACAGTAAACGACACGTCAGAAACGGCCTGCGTGCCCCCGGGGTAGGTTTTTGACACGTCGTCGAACTCGATCATCGGTTCTCCTAGCTTCGTTTGCCCTAATCGTATGTAAAACCGCGCCGGACCCTGACGTTGAATCAGACAAACTCTGCCATAAAGCGCCGAAAGTCACATATAGATATCCCGAGGACGCCGCGGGGCATCCTCGGGATTGGTGATAATGCGGACCTGACCGCTAGAAAACCTTCCGGCCCTTCACCCGCGAAGAAGCGTTCTCCATCAGCACCTCTTGAATATCAGTGAGCTTGCGGCCCTTCTTACCGTGCGTGTGACGAACCCAAGAGCCATCGCCGCGCAAATGCCACGAAGTCACATCGTCAGAGGCCTCCGTGCGCAACAACTTCGACAAGTACGCAACCTGGCCCTCATCTGTGATTCGCACCAGGGCCTCCACGCGCCTATCCAAGTTGCGATGCATGAGGTCGGCCGAGCCGATCCACACCTCCTCGCTACCTTCTGGCCCGAAACAGTAGATACGCGAATGCTCCAGGTAGCGGCCCAGAATGGAGCGAACCCGAATGTTTTCTGACAGATCCTTAACACCTGCGCGGATCCCGCAAATACCGCGGACCACCAGATCGACGGGCACACCCGCCCTCGAGGCCCGATACAACGCGTCAATCACGGCCTCGTCAACAATCGAGTTAACCTTGATTCCAATGTAGGCTTCCTCGCCGCGCTTCTTGCGCTCAATCTGTTCATCAATGCGCTCAATCAGGCCCGAGCGGATCGACATTGGAGCAACCAGCAGGCGGTGGAACGTGGTGCGCGGAGCATAACCGGACAGTTGGTTGAACAAACGCGTGAGGTCCTGGCCAACTTCGCGGTCACAGGTAAGCAGGCCCAGGTCCTCATATCCACGAGCCGTCTTGGGGTGATAGTTGCCCGTGCCCACGTGGCAGTAGCGGCGCAAACCATCGGATTCTTCCCGAACAACCATTGACAGCTTGCAGTGCGTCTTCAGCCCAACCATTCCATAAACCACGTGCACACCCGCGCGTTCAAGCTTGCGCGCCCACGAAATGTTCGCTTCCTCATCAAAACGCGCCTTGATCTCCACGATAGCCACAACCTGTTTGCCGGCGTGGGCGGCATCGATTAGGGCCTTCACAATCGGGGAATCACCCGACGTGCGATACAGAGTTTGCTTAATCGCCAAAACCTTCGGGTCGGCCGCAGCGGTAGCCACAAAATGCTGCACCGACGTTGCGAAAGAATCATACGGGTGGTGGAGTAGCACGTCGTGATTGCGGATGGACGAAAAGATATCCCCCGCCCTCGCAGACTCGTATTCCGCCAGCCCCTTCGGCGTTACCGGCACGTACTTGGGATACTTCAAATGCGGCAAATCCAAATCATGCAGGTCGTTAAGCGCGGTCAGATCAAGCGGCTCTGGCAGGCGCAACACGTCTTGATCTGAAATCTCCAACCGGTCGATCAAGAAATCCAGCACCGTCTGCGAAATATCCTCCGCCACCTCCAGGCGCACCACCGGGCCAAAACGACGCCGAAGTAGCTCTTGCTCCATCGCGGTTAGCAGGTTCTCCGCATCATCCTCTTCGACTTCCAAATCCTCATTACGGGTCACGCGGAACGTGTGCGACTCCAGCACCTTCATTCCGGGGAATAGCGTATCCAAATGCGCGGCTATTACCTCTTCGAGGGGAACAAAGTTTGTGCCGGCCTTCGTGGCCGCGAGGTCTTCCGTAGCTACGCCCTCAAAATCTGGCATAACAGACTCGACATTAACAAGGCGCGGCAGCGACTGCGGCACCTTAACCCGCGCGAAATACGTCTTATCCGTGGCTTCGTTTAGAACCACCACAGCAAGGTTCAATGATAGGCCCGAAATGTATGGGAACGGGTGCGAGGGGTCGACCGCGAGCGGCGTCAACACGGGGAAAACGCGCTTTTGGAAGTACTTCGACAATGCGTCTTGCTGCGCGGAATCGAGTTCGCTCCACGAACGCAAGTGCAGACCTTCTTCATGGAGGAGGGGCAGGAGATCCTCGTGGAACGACTTCACCTGGCGGGCTGTAAGCTCACGCGTCAACTGCGTAATACCGTCCAGGATCTGACGCGGGGTCAGCCCCGATGCCGCGACCTTTGCGATGCCTGCCGCAATGCGGCGCTTCAAACCGGCAACGCGCACCATGTAAAACTCGTCTAAGTTCGACGAAAAAATGGTGGAGAACCAGGCGCGCTCAAGTAGTGGGAGTTCGGTGTCTTCAGACTGCTCGAGGACGCGGCGGTTGAAGCTCATCCATGAAAGTTCGCGGTCAGCAAACCTCTCTTTTGGTAACTCATCTACAGCTTCTGGAGCCTTCTTTTTGACGAGCAGGAACATGTCCTTTTGCTCTGCAGATGCGAAAGGCGCACCAGCCTGGTCCGTGTTTTCAAGGGCCTGCGGCTGCCTGCTGGACGAAATGTTTTCAGCCATCGTTTCTCGGTCTCACTTTTCTATTCAGAACCCAAGGGGCATCAGATTAGCCGGCCATTTTCCGATCTTATCGCCGCTTCATCCAGTTCTTTAGCGGTTTCAATCAGGGCGCGAGCACGACGGGTCACCATATTCGCGAGCCTGTCTTTGTCTGTGCGAATCCAGGTGGTGCCAAACGTTGCGCCCGATGCGAGGATCCTCATCACTAGGGCCGCGTCGCGCAAGAGCTTAGATAAATCTGCGCATCCGCCTCCCGTCATCAGCGCATTCAGTCGTTCAAAAAACTCGGCATCATCCGGCATTTGCGGCCGCGGATCTGCGTCATCCACTCCTGCGGTAAACGGGGCATTCAGGCCCTCCACGAACCTCTCGTGAACCTTGATTGAGTCGCGCTGGTACCACTCGTTCAGCAAATACAGACGCCACAGCGCGCCGGGGAGCGTGAACGCGGGGCTGCGTTCCCACAGGTCAGAAACTATGTCCACACCCTCTTCTTGGATTGCCGCAACCAGCTTCTGCACCGCGTTGTCACCAAACTCGTCATCAGCGAGGCCCAGCAGGGCGCGCGCGGACGTCATTGCTACCAAAGCCGCAGCTGCCGGATCTGAATCACCTTCGATTTTCTCAGCGTCTTCGAAACTAAGCATTGCGGGACGGTGGAACCTTGGCTGACTCATGATTTCAACCCCTTACATTAAAAACTGCTAACCCCATTGTCTCGCAAAACTAGCTTTCAAGCGCTCCAGCCGGGAAATAGGTAACAACACCATCCGGCTAGGGTCGCTTGACTCCTGCGCCATTCGTCCATGAATATGCGGGAGCCTGCCGTATACTTGTTTACATGAGTAGTAATGTTCTTAGTTTGCGCCTGCCGAAAGCCACGAAAGAGCGCCTCGACAACCTCAGCGCCCAAACTCGCCGCCCCGCCTCCGTTTACGTTCGCGAGGCGCTCGAAGAATACCTAGATGATCTAGAAGACTACTACCTGGCTGCAGAAGAACTAGAAGCGATCCGTGCCGGCAGGTCGAAGACCTACTCGCTTGGGGAAGTAAAGGCTGACCTTGGCCTGGACGATTAGAGTCTCTAAGGACGCGTTAAAGGAACTACGAAAGATTGACCGCGCCGACTCAAAACGCATCCTGAACTATATGGAGCAAATCAGCAGGCTCGGAAATCCGCACGCACGCGGAAAAGCTCTAACCGGCAACTTCGGAGGACTGTGGCGCTACAGAGTGGGCAACTACCGCGTAATTTGTGACGTGCAATCTGACGTGCTCACGGTACTCGTCCTGCGTGTAGGACATCGTCGTGAGGTCTACAAATAACGCGTTGGATGTCCAGCGTGTCAGGATTCGTAGCTTCGGAACATGCGGAAGCCCCTGCTCTCGCAGGGGCTTCCGACGGGTGGGCCCACCGGGAATCGAACCCGGGACCCACGGATTAAAAGTCCGTTGCTCTGCCAATTGAGCTATAGGCCCGTGCAGATCATTTTAACGCCTAGCAGGGCAACTGCCAAAACCTAAACCCATAACCGCAGCAACAAAAAGAGGAGGGAGCCAGCGGCTCCCTCCTCAACAATGCGAAAACTAGTTCTTCTTAGCCGCGAAGCTCAAGTACAAGCTAATCAAGCCCATCGCAACCAGAATCGAAATGACCCACTCAAGAACAGATCCAACGCCAATCGCACCCGCGATCCAGCCGCCAATACCTGCACCAAGCGCGCCAAGAATAATCGTCCACACAATACCCAGCGGCTGCTCACCCTTCATGAACAAGCGAGCAAGCGCGCCAATAATCGCGCCAACAACGATATACCAAATGATAGCTCCCATTATGGAAAACCCCTTTTCAATGTCTCAACAAGCCTCGCGTACGCCAGGCCTGACACTTTCCAACCTTTCAGAAAGCGCGCCAGACTTCACGCGCTAAACCCAAATGAGCGACGATTCGCACAAAAATAGGGCAACCAAGACTACAGAAGTAATGTTTCAATAAAGGTTCGGTCAGGTTTTCTTAATCTTTAATGCTCTCTTTTGCCTAGGCGTAGGAGGCCTCGACGCCATCCACACGGCAATCGACACAAACACCAAACCTGCAACCGCGGGCCACGCGGGGAACTGCCGCAACACCACAGCCCCCACAACCAAGGAGGTTGCTGGGAGCAATGCGTTTAACAACGCGAATGTTGGCGCATCGATCCAGCTCATAATGACCTGCTCAATGGAATACGGAACCACAGTAGACAAGAACGCTACGCCCACCACCGTCCAAAAGATTTGCGCAGACTCGAACGCCGATAAGAAGTCCCCCGCCACCACCGGGAAATACACCAGCGAACCCGTGGCCGCTGCAATCGAGAGTGAAGTAAGGCCCGACCTTGCCCTCGCGATCCGGCGCCCAATCAGGATATAGCCCGCCCACAAGCCGCCCGCCAACATCGCCCACAAGAACCCGGACACTCCAGCGGAGCTAGTCCTGTCAATACCGAATCCGGAGATCAGCACCACCCCTGCGAAAGCCACCAGGCCCGCAAGTTTACTCAGCCACCCTCGCCCAAAAATCACTGCAACCACCACGGGGCCGAGGAACTCTAGCGAAACAGCAACACCTAAATCTAAGCGAGCTACAGCCTCATAAAACGCTATATTCATTCCGGACATGACCACGCCAAACAGAGCTGACGCGCCCACTTCGCGAGGCGTCAAATGCTCCCGCCACGGCCTGCGCCATGCCAGCAACACCAGTGCAGCAATCGTGACTCGCCACCACGCCACCATCGTGGGAGCCATAACCGAAAACAACACCACCGCAAACGCGGCACCCGTGTACTGGGTTGTCCCGGACGCAATAAACAGCGCCGGCGCTAACGCGCGCCTTCCCGAACTATTCACCCGCAGTATGCTCAAACGAAAGCGACACGGAGTTCATGCAGTAACGCTGCCCCGTAGGAGTCTGCGGCGCGTCATCAAACAAGTGTCCCAAGTGAGAATCGCAATTCGCGCAACGCACCTCCGTGCGTACCATTCCATGCGAAGTGTCCTCAACATACTTCACCGCGGCGTCCTCGGACTTATAGAACGAGGGCCACCCGCATCCAGCATCAAACTTCGTCTGCGAGCGGAACAATTGCGCGCCGCACGCGCGGCAACGGTAGATCCCCTCGCGGTCCTCATTCAACAATTCGCCAGTGAAGGGACGCTCCGTGCCCGCCTCACGCAAGACGTGGTATTCCATCGGATTCAAGATCTCACGCCATTGCGCCTGCGTACGGGCCGCCGCATTCACATCAACCTTAGGAGTTTCCATAACTATTCCTGCTCCTCATCTTGAATCCGCTTCATCTCCGCCTCCACCAACTGCCGGGCAGGCTCATCGCCACCAAGCTTATTGATCGCGGTTTCCTCAGAAATATCACCAAGGCGAAGCGCCCGCAAAGTCTGCGTCTCAACCCGCTTGCGCTGCATCTCTTCGGAGGGGCCCTCCAGCTTCTTCGACCGCGCCTCGGCCTCTTCACTTCCCGAATACAAACGATCCCCAACCGTTGACGTCACCGCGCTATCATCCGCGCCCCGGGCATCATCATTAGCGGGAACTTCCGCGCTCGTGCCCTGCTGGATCGCAAGGAGTTCTGCGGGCGACAACACGCGCGTAGACTCCGGCTCGGCCAGCACTTTCGTAGTCACCTTGCGATCACGCAACCGCTTGCGACGCACCTTACTAGCCCGGTTCTTCGCCGCACGCATACGAGCCTCCTGCTTTGTTTGCGCCGGCGGCTCCTCAGGGTCAGGGCGCACCGCACTCTTCTCTCCCTCACGCTCGATATCGCGCAACTCGTTAGCGAGCTCCACAATCTCACGCTCGGAGCGATCCAGGTTAACTTCAACCACGTCCTCTTTTTGCACGCGAGTACGAGTCAGAGCGTAAGGAGCATTTTGAACCACCCAATCGATCAAATGCTCACGCATATAACAACGCAAATCCCACAGGTCACCAGAATTCCTGGCCGTCAGCGCAACGCGAACGAGCATCCACCCATCTGTTGCATCCGTAACCTGCACGCTAGAACTGCGCCTATCCCACAGGTCCGTTTCCTCAAGCAGCCGCTCAACTTCCCTACGAATCAAAGGAACGGGCGCACGCCAATCCAACTTCAGCTCCACAGTGCCGGCAAGCTTCGTATTAGCGCGCGTCCAGTTCTCAAACTTATTCTGCGTGAAATGGGTGGACGGAACAATGAAGCGCCGATCATCCCACGCCGCCAGCACAACGTAGGTCAGCGTGATCTCCTCAATCGTTCCGAACTGGTCATCAACCACCACCACGTCGCCCACACGAATCGCGTCTGTAAACGTGATCTGCAAACCCGCGAACGTGTTCGACAGCGAATC
Source organism: Actinomyces sp. S4-C9 (assembly GCF_000758775.1). Taxonomy (NCBI): domain Bacteria; kingdom Bacillati; phylum Actinomycetota; class Actinomycetes; order Actinomycetales; family Actinomycetaceae; genus Actinomyces; species Actinomyces sp. S4-C9. The sequence continues at coordinate 124,319 of NZ_JRMU01000004.1, forward strand.
TTGCGCCGCAATGCCAGCGACCAAAGAAATCACACCGGCCGACGCCAAAATCGAGCCCATCGCTATTCGAGCCGACGGGAACGTCAAAATCACCGCAACCGCACCCAAAATCACGACAATCAACTGCACGAATCGGCGCAACATCTGAGCCTGCGTAGCTAGACGACGCGAGCCCGTTGCCTCCTTACGCTGCTTCGCGATGTCCTCAATCACGTACGCACTGGCGTAACACATCCAACTGACCATCACGATTGTGATAATCAGCAGCGTATGTTGCAGGGGCGGGATCCATGTAGCCGCATCTGTTGGAAGCACCTGCACCGTGTAATTCAGGCCAACCCATGCGCCCGCAACCAAGAACAGCGCGAAGAACGGGATCTTCACACGTCTTGCAAGCCAAGCAAAGTTCTCCGACTTGCGCGACACCACCCGCAGCGCGGCCCACGCCAGCATCGCTATCACCAGCGAAACCAGCACGCCAACCGCCACACCCGCAAAAAGTTGGAGTAGGTTCAGCGCATCCTGCACAGCTTCTTCAGCGTTACCATCCATACTTAAAGAGTAGGGGCTGGGGCGGACATTTTCTTTTCGGCGCGGCATACCCGCAACAACTTGATCGCCGGTGAGAGGCTTCACAACTTCACACTTTGCCAACATGAAGGTAAGTCGCGTAGACTTTGACGAGTCTGATCGCACGCATTGCGAGCAGAGGCCCCCATCGTCTAGCGGCCTAGGACACCGCCCTTTCACGGCGGCGGCACGGGTTCGAATCCCGTTGGGGGTACGTTGGCCCCGTAGCGCAGTTGGTTAGCGCGCCGCCCTGTCACGGCGGAGGTCGCCGGTTCGAGCCCGGTCGGGGTCGCTCGGTCAAGGAATCTTGACCAGAGCCTCTGTAGCTCAGTTGGTAGAGCGTTCGACTGAAAATCGAAAGGTCACCGGATCGACGCCGGTCGGAGGCACAGGTAACCCTCGGAAATCCGAGGGTTTTTCTGTACTCAAGCCTCTAGCGCTAGCACTAAATCAGAATCAGCGTGAATGGATATTCGCGTGCACATCGCAAACCGCGACCATTTCAACGACAATAGACACATGAGTGTACTCCAAGCCCTAACCACACCCACCGAACCCGCCATCATTGCCCGCGGCCTCACCAAAACCTACGGCAAAGGCAACGCCGCCGTCACCGCCCTCAAATCCGTAGACGTCACCATCGGACGCGGCGAGTTCACCGCCATCATGGGCCCATCCGGATCAGGCAAATCCACACTCATGCACTGCCTAGCCGGCCTCGACTCCATCACAAGCGGAGACGTAACCCTGGACGGCAACACGATCTCTAACATGTCCGAACGTAAACTCACCAAACTACGGCGCGAACAAATAGGGTTCATCTTCCAATCCTTCAACCTCATCCCCACACTCACTGCGCGAGAAAACATCACTCTGCCAGCAGACATCGCCAAGAAGACCGTCTCCAAAGAACGCTTCGACACCATCGTTGACGCCGTTGGCCTGCGCGACCGCCTGACCCACCGGCCCGCCGAAATGTCTGGTGGACAACAGCAGCGCGTTGCCTGTGCCCGCGCCCTCATTACCGAACCAACCGTTGTGTTCGCCGATGAACCAACCGGAAACCTAGACTCCAAATCTTCCACTCAAGTACTCAAATTCCTGCGTGAAGCCGTGGACGCCTTTGAGCAAACCGTCGTCATGGTCACCCACGACCCAACCGCCGCGTCACACGCCGATCGCATCCTCTTTCTTGTAGACGGACGCATCGTTGCCGAACTGCGCCAGCCCACACCTGGCAGCGTTCTAGATGCCCTGCGCGAACTCGACACCCTGCGTGAAACCGATCCGCAAGACGAGGACAACCCTGGCGCGTACCCCGTGCCGAGCGAGGATTCCACCCCCGCGCCCGAGCCTGCGCCCGGCGAGCACGAAGCGGTCCTCGAAAATCAAACCACGCCCGCCAAATCCGAAAGCTTTCAAGACGCCGAACGCCAACCCGGCGAAACCCTCGATGAAGCGCTACGGCGCATTGCTCCAACCGGTGAACTCGACGCCGAAACGCAAGACCTTCTTATCCGCGCGCAGAAGCTGCTGCATGACCTTCCCGGATCCGTCATTCCCGAGGACGACCTCGAACTGACCGGCCAAATCCCCATCGTCAAACGCGTTAAACCCGAACAAAACAACGCGCAAAACGGCAAGGAGCAGGCGTGATCAAAATAGCCCTGCGCGACGTCTGGGCGCACGCCACCCGGTTCCTCATGACAATCTTGTCAGTGGTGCTCGGCGTTGCATTCCTCTCCGGCACACTCGCCCTGCGAACCAGCCTCGAAGACACTTTTGTGCAATCCTTTGCCTCCACCACATTCGGCACCATTCAGGTGGAAGGCAACCCGATCTCCGACGACTCGAGCCAGCGCGCGCGAATCGACGTCGGTGCGGCTGACACAATCCGAAGCATTAACGGCGTTAAAGACGCCCAGCCCGTGTACATGAGTCCCATCACCGTGCTTCAAGACGGATCACCCGCCACCGGCGTAGGCACCGTCACCCTTGCCACCGGCGCGCTCACCGGCTTCACCCCCTGGACGATTGAAGGCAAAACACCGCGCAGCGAAAACGAAATCGCGTTCGAAGCAGCCGCCTTGAAACGCTACGACCTTGCCGCTGGCGACCGGATCGAATACATCGCCGGGGGCGAAAAGCACCACGCCCAAATCGTAGGCATCGTGCACCTGGCCGCGGAAGTCTCGCCCATCAACATCATTGCTTTCGACCAGGAGACCGCGCGTTCGCTCAGTCAAACGCCCGAGCTGGTGAATGCCATCGCCGTACAAACCGAAACCGACACGGACCTGGGCACCGCCATTCGCGACATCAAGAACAACCTTGGAGCGGACTACACCGTCAGGTCCAGCGATGACGCGATCGAGGAAGCCGCCGACAATGTCAAAGACACCCTTGGATTCGTCACCACCTTCCTGCTCGTATTCGTTGTTCTTGCCCTCGGCGTCTCCACATTCATCATCGCCAACACCTTCCACATGGCCGTTAAAGCTCGGCAAAAAGAGTTTGCCTACCTGCGTGCCGTTGGGGCCTCTCCCCTGCAAATCTTCCTCCAAGTTGCCATCCAGGCCCTAGTTATCGGGATCGTTGGATCCGCGCTCGGAATCGCTGCCGGCACCGGCCTACTAGCCCTCGCATCATTCGGTCTCCTCAAAGCCGGAATGGTCACCTCCCTTATCACCGCGCTGCCCCGCGACGTCATCATTACCGCGCTGATTGTGGGCATCGCAGTAACCCTTGTTGGAGCGATCCTTCCCGCCCGCGCCGCCGCGCACACCCCGCCAGTAGAAGCCATGCGGGAAGTCTCCGGCGTGCGTGAAGCACCGCTTTGGCCGCGCGCTCTCATGGGCGGCGCACTCATCACAGGCGGAGCTGTAGGCGTCTACCTTGGCGCGAAGCAGGTCGTTGACTGGGCGGGCACCTCCCTAGGACTTGGCGCCGGGGCCGTAGTCATTGGCGCGCTCATTGCCTCGCCAGCCCTCGCCAAAGGGATCCTCACCCTACCTGCCCTCGCGTTGCGCAAAACCCGGCTCGTAGCGCTGCGCATCGGCACCAAGAACGCCGTTCGCAACCCGCGACGCACCGGCGCCACCGCCGGCGCCCTTATCATCGGCATGGGCCTCGTAACCCTTGGAACCGTACTGGCATCGTCCGTGCAGGCTTCCACCACCGAAGCCATCCAATCCGAGCTACACGCCGACCTCACCATCACCCCCATCAGCCCCGGAGAATCCATCACCGATGAGGCCATCGCCAAAATCCGAGCCACCAAGGGCGTGAAATCCGTAGGGGACTCCTACACCAGCGCATTCGCGCCCACCACCGTAGATGGCGAAACCTTCCCCCTTGCGCTCACCACCGTGGACACCACCCGCCTCGCCACAGACTTCAAAGTACCCATGGCCAGCGGCGGCCTCTCTAACATAAACCGCGGCCAAATCCTGCTATCCAAGAACAGCGCGCAAGCACTGGGCCTAACCGTTGGCGACGAGCTCACCGTCCTTGGCAACCTTGGGCCAAAAACCATAACCATCGGCGGAATCCACGACTCCACAATCCTCACCACGACCTCCCTAATCTCACCCGATACACTCGAGGAACTGGGCCTGACCGCACTGGGGCGTTCCTTCGTCACCGTCTTCAAAACCGACCTGCCCCTAGACGAAGTGCAAGAAAATGTTCGCGCGGCTCTCGCTGACCAACCCACCATCGCCGTATACACCAAAACCGACCTGGTCTCCGAGATCGGTAACACCATCAACACGGTGCTTGCCATCCTCTACGCCCTGCTAGGCCTCTCCATCGTCGTGGCAATCGTCGGCATCATCAACACACTCGGACTGGCTGTCAACGAGCGCACCACCGAAATCGCACTCATGCGAGCCATCGGCACCAGCAAACTCCAAATCGCCGGGACGATCATCACCGAAGCGATCCTCACCTCCCTATACGGCACCATCATCGGCATCCTCATCGGGCTTGGCACAGGCATCGGCCTGGTCGCCTACACCAAAGAAGTAGGCATCTCCGTTCTCTCAGTCCCCTGGGCAACCCTGCTTGCGCTACTCACCGGAACCATCATCATTGGGATCCTCGCCGCCGTCGGCCCCGCCCGGCGCGCCGCACGTGCACCAATTCTCGAATCTATCGCCTCCGAATGAGCATGTGAGTTTTAGCTAGAAAGCACCGCTATTTCAAGCGACCAACACCGTTTCGTGACAAACTAGGAGCAGTGTGCCCTGCGCACAAGTATTCGCAGCCAACAAGGCCGCAACACAACCGACCCACTCGAGGAGTTCAAGATGGCAGTCGACAGGTCCAAACCGGCCACGCCAGTAATTGTGGAGACAACGCAGTCTCGCCCCAACACAAGCATCGGGCAGCTAGTCAACGAACTGTCCAACCAGATCACCACCCTGATCCGCGGCGAGATCGAACTAACCAAGGTCAAAGCAACCACGCTTGCCAAGAAAGCCGGCGTTGGCGGCGTCCTCCTTGCAGGTGCGGGCGTATTTGCCCTCTACCTACTCGGATGGATCTTCCGCACCATCGAGCTTGGCTTCGCAAACGTTGTAGCGCCCTGGCTTGCAGCCCTCATCACCGCGGGCATCCTCCTGCTCATCGTTATCATCCTGGCAGCAGTTGGAGCCCTCCTCCTCAAGAAAGGCCTGGAAGACAAGCCGAACCCGGGCGACAACATGAAGCTAAACGTCGCCGCAGCAAAGAAGGGATTGAAAAAGTGAGCGAAACCCCTCGCACCGTCGAAGAGATCGAAGCTGAAATCCTGCGCACACGCCTTGCGATGCAGTCCACCGTCAACGAGCTCAGCAGCCGCCTAAACCCGCGCGAACAAGCCAAAGCTGTTGCCACGCGTGCCGGCGAAAAAGCCGCTCAGTTTGGTCAAGATACGGCAGATGAAGCCAAAGCTGCCCTCAAGGGTGATCCGCGCGCACTTGCCAAGTTTGCATCGGTTGGCGTAGCGCTCGGCCTACTCGCCGGACTCAAGAAACTGCGCAAATAGATCCACTATTTGAAATCCAAACGCCGAACAACCGCGGAAAACCCGCAGAAAATCCCCAAGACGTTTCTAGACGTTAGGATAATCTGTCCGATTTTCGTTAGAATAGGCGCTTGAAAGACCATTAGACGCTCAGGATTCCCACGGGAATCCGCAAGACACTGTGGAGGGGGTCGACGCCAATGGGGCGCGGCCGTCAGAAGGCCAAGCAAACAAAGGTGGCTCGGAAGCTAAAGTACACTTCGCCCGAGACCGACTTTGACGCTCTGCAGCGTGAACTCGCTGCTGAGCGAGGCGAATCGAACGATCCGTACGGGGATATTCCCCCGGCAACCGACGAAGACAACTGGGATGACTACGACAACTACAAATGAGTCGTAAAACCCAAAACAAATAGTCAAACGAAAATCGGGAGGGCAACAGCCCTCCCGATTCGTTATGCTTCAGCCACCTGTGAGCAGGCAGTTTCTAGAGTCGATAGCTTCCCGTCAGCAGAGCCGCTCCCGCCTGCACTCCCTTAGCGCCCTGTACCAAGCGATCCGAATCCGCTACCCGCAGCGAGGATGAAGAGAGCTCGACCTCGCCCAGCACCCACGGCTCGCCGCCAATAGCCATCAAGAATCCCAGCGCTTCATCAGCTGCGGCCTCATCCACAATCGCGACCATGCCAACGCCCAAGTTGAACGTCTGCTCCATCGCGTCCCAACTTACTCCGCCCAGCTTAGAAAGCGTTGAAAATACCGGCGGCATGGCCCAAGATGAACGATCCACTCGCGCAATAAAACCAGTAGGGATAACGCGCGAAATGTTCGCGCCTAAACCGCCACCCGTAATGTGGGACAAAGCCTTCACCCCGCCGCGAGGAAGCGACTCGATCATCGATAGCATCTGCTTGGTGTACAAACGTGTGGGCTCAAGAAGCTCCTCGCCGAGCGTGCGGCCAAACTCCGGCACTTCCCGATCAAGCTTCCACGTAGAATCAGCCACAATCTTGCGAACCAGCGAGTAGCCATTCGAATGCAATCCCGAAGACGAAATACCGATCAAGACATCGCCAACCGTCACGCGGTGAGCGCCAAGCATCTCATCCGCATCAACCACGCCCGTTGCGGCTCCCGCAATGTCGTAGTCCTGAGGATCCATCAAGCCGGGATGCTCCGCGGTCTCGCCACCAATCAAGGGGCAATCCACCTGCGCACAAGCCTGCGCCACCCCGCGTACGATATCTGCAATCTTCTGCGGCTCCACACGACCCGTTGCAATGTAATCCGTCATCAGCAACGGCCTCGCACCCATCACCACCAGGTCATCCACAACCATCGCCACAAGATCCTGACCGATCGTGTCATGGATCCCCATTGCTTGCGCGATCGCGATCTTTGTTCCAACGCCGTCCGTAGACGAGGCGAGCAGGGGCCTCTTCATCCCCTTCAACGCCGACGCGTCGATCATCCCGGCGAAACCACCCGATTCACCAAACACCGTGGCATTATGCGACTTTGCAACAGCGGCCTTCATCAGCTCAACCGCGCGGTCACCCGCCTCAATATCAACACCCGCAGCAGCGTAATCAACCATCAAAACCTCACTTAGTCACGCCAGGTGTACCCGGAATCGGAGTTCCCGGCGGAACCGGCACCGGATACTGTCCATTAAAACAAGCCAAACACAAGCTATCGGCCGGCTGCCCCGACGCGGCAACCATGTCTTCCAGCGACAGATACCCCAAGGAATCCGCGCCAATCCACTCACAAATCGCATCTACGTCCATAACCGAAGAAATCAGTTCCGCCCGCGTTGGGAAATCAATGCCAAAGAAACACGGCCAACCCACCGGCGGCGATGAAATACGCACGTGAATCTCGCTTGCCCCGGCCTCGCGAAGCATCCTCACAATCTGCCTTTGCGTATTGCCCCGCACAATCGAATCATCCACCACAACCAGGCGTTTGCCCTGCACAATGTCGCGTAACGGATTCAACTTGAGCCGAATACCACGCTGACGCAAACTCTGCGTAGGTTGAATAAACGTGCGGCCCACGTAACTGTTCTTCACAAAACCCTGCGCGTACGGGATACCGGACTGTTGCGCGTAGCCAATCGCTGCGGGCGTGCCAGACTCTGGCGTTGCAATCACATAATCGGCATCCACAGGATGCTCACGAGCCAGCGCCGCGCCCATCTCTTGACGCGCCAAACTAATGGATCTGCCCGCAATCCTCGTATCCGGCCTAGCGATATACACGTATTCAAACACGCAGCCGTGCGGAGTAGCCTTACCGAACTTAAACGAGCGCATACCGTCCGAATCAATCGCGATCAGTTCACCCGGCTCCACCTCGCGAATAAACGACGCGCCCACAATGTCGAGCGCAGCTGTCTCGGACGCAAGCACCCAACCCGTATCCAAACGGCCCAAAACCAGCGGGCGTAAACCATGCGGATCACGCGCGCCATACAGCGTGCGCTCATCCATAAACACCATCGAGAAACCACCCTGAAGACGCGGCAACACGTTCTTCGCTGCCTCAATCAGCGAACCGCGTTCAGTTTGTAGCCCCTCCCCCAAATGCTGTTCACAGCCCTTCTCAGTGCCGTACCCACCCAGTAGCGCCGTAATAATCTGCGTGCCCGTCGCATCATCGTCAATCGGGCGATGCGAAACCTTACTTGCCAAATCGCGCAGCTGGGCCGCATTCGTCACGTTTCCGTTATTACCAAGCGCAATCGAACCCGTAGCAGTAGGCCCCAACATCGGCTGCGAATGCCTCCACTCAGCCGCCGCCTTCGTTGCGTACCGCACGTGCCCGATAGCCAGATGCCCCTCAAGCGTTGAAAGAGCCTCGTCATTAAACACCTGCGAAACGAGCCCCATGTCCTTATAAACCATGATGCTCTTACCATCGGAAGCAGCAATACCCGCCGACTGCTGACCCCTATGCTGGAGGGCGTACAACCCGAAATACGTTAAGCGAGATACTTCCTCGCCCGGCGCCCACACCCCAAAAACGCCACATTCATCTTTAGGTTTATCCGAATCAGAAACGTCTGCATCCAGCAGTTCATCTTCACGCACGCCCTCATCATTACACATTCATAAAACGAGTTGCGGGGCGCTTCAAAAAATGGACTCAACCGGCCTCAGTTGTGGACGAATCCAAATCTGGATAATCCCTTGGCCTAGCAAAACCATCGCGCGAACGCGGGTGCTTAATCGCGATTGCCTCCGCCTGCTCGTTATCAACCAGCAACTCATCAACCACCAGGTCAGCTGCCTCAAACTCCTGATTGCGATACGTTGCGCGCGCCATCAACTGCGAACCGATCGGCGACGACACCGTCTGCAACGCAACAATCAACAACGCCGCCGCAACCCACTGCCACGAACGCATCGACACAGCCGCACCCGCAGTCATCAAGAACACGCCCAACCACTGAGTTTTTGCCGAAGCGTGCATACGCGAATACGTATCGCGCAAACGGAGCAACCCCACGCCACTCACAAACATGAACGAAGCACCGCCGAGCAGAAGCAATGCGCCCAGCAGATCCCACACGGCCTCGAGACTAATCATGCTTCTCACTCGCCTTCTTCGATGCCTTCTTCGCGCGCTCGCCCGCATCGGCGATGCTCTTAGCCGACTGTTTCGAAGCCTGCGCCTCGCGGGCCGCCTTGATTGCCTCACGCTCCTCCGCGTGTAGCTCGCTTTGCGCCTCACGCATCAAACGCGCCTCCTGCGCGCGCAACTGCTCCGGCGTAGTAGCGGCGTCCGTAGTATCGCGCGGGCGCTCCGAAAAACGTCCCAGCGTTACCGAATACATGAATCCAACCATCGAGAACATGATGGCGAGCACCAGCACATCCGTGCGATCCGTTCGCACCGCAAGCACCAGCGTTATTCCTGCAGCCGCCACCGCAAGCACATCCGAGGCAACCGCCCGATCCATAATGCTCGGCCCCAATGTCAGCCGCACCAGAGTCATAAACGCGGTTGCAATCATTGCCATCAGAGCAACAAACAAAATCACCGTTATCAAAGTGCTCACAGCTTCACCCCCACGGTGTCCAATGTCTGCGCAGAAGCCAATGCCTTCAACACGCGTTCCTCCTGCGCCAGAGAAGCCTCCCTCACGCCTTCAACGCCGCCCTGGGCCTCAAGATCGAACACGTGTAGGTAAATGATGCCCTCGCGGCGTTTCAACTCAACCACGATTGTGCCCGGCACCAAATTGATCATCGCCGCGGTAACCGCCATCGTAATATCCGCGCTACTGCGCAAATCGATTCGCACAACCCCACACTCATAATCGCGACCCGTCACAACTACGCTTGCAACGTGAACAGCCGCCTTCACCATGTCCGCCAAGAACACGCCAGCAAGAATCAAACCCTGACGGAACCGGAAATGCTCGAAGAACCGCGAGCGCGGCAACGGGAAAATCAGCTGGATGAAGAGCGCTACCAGCAGGCCGCTCAGCAACACCAGCGGATCAAACTTCGCGAACAGTAACGTCCACAAGACCAGCAACCATAACGTCATAAACAGCGACAGCCGCCTCGATACGAAAGCTTTCACCCTACTCATGTGCCAGCCCCGTCCTCGGGAACGCGGCCGAATAATCCCGCGCCAACTTCATACCCAAAATATGGCTTTGAATGTGCTCATTATCCTCGTCAAAAATGAACGGCGCATGCCACTGGTAACGCCATAGCTCCTGTCCGGTCTGGCGCTTCTCTGGCTCCAGCTCGCGCCCGTCACGGCTGTAGTCCCGAATCAAATCCTCCTGCGCCGACTTCGCATAATCTTGCAAAATCTTTGGCGCATCCGCGGCGGCGAACTTCGACTTACCTGCCCCGCGGCCATCGTCTTGCAATACCGCGTGCAAGTAGGCGGAGCGCTCCATCTGATCAAGCGCAGCATTCGAAGCATACGCGTAGATCGGACCCGCCCCCGCAGTCATCGCAAACATAACCAAGATTAGCGAGGCCGCCGAGGCATACATCAAGCGCGTAACAGCCGACCCCTCCATCTCTCTTCGGGTACGAGAGTGGACCTGCATGCGGTCATCTGAATCAGCAATCCGCGAGATGGCTTCGGCAGCCCGTAGCGTTGCCCTCTGATACCTAGCTCCGCGCACTTGAGCAAAATCCGTATCTGTCACGTGCGTATCTGACTTGGGCTGCCAAAACGCGAAATTCCACACCTTAATAAGCGCATACAGTGTCAGGAACGACGTGATGATTCCGGCGGCGAGGAGCGCGTAGCCCTCCCACTGGCCCTGCAACACCGACGACTGCGCAAGCCCCACCTTGCCAATGAAACCCGTAAACGGAGGCACGCCCACTAGGTTCAGCCCCGCAATCATGAACATGATCGCAAGCATCGGATGAGTTTTTGCCAGACCCCCAAGAGCGCGCAAAGACGTGGTGCCCTCGTGACGCTCAATCAACCCGATAATCAAGAACAGCGTGGTCTGAACCAAAATGTGGTTAGCCGCGTAGAAGATCGCCGCCGCAAGCCCCACCTTGTTCACCACAGCCAGGCCCCAAATCATGAAGCCAATGTGAGACACCAACACAAACGACAGCAAACGCCTCATATCGTGCTGCGCGATCGCGCCCAAAATACCGACGATCATTGTCGCTATACCCACGACCATTAGGAGCACCGACACGCCCTCGCCGGGGAACAACAACACCTGCAAACGAATCAGCGCGTAAATGCCCACCTTGGTTAGCAAGCCCGCAAACACCGCGGTTACCGGCGCTGGAGCCGTCGGGTACGAATTGGGAAGCCAAGCGGCCAGCGGGAACACTGCCGCCTTAATCCCAAACGCCACCAGCAAAACCAGCTGGATAGTAAGTGCAACGCTTGGATCGATCTCGCGAAGCCTCGTGGAAAGCTGCGCCATATTAGCCGTGCCCGTAGCCGCATACGTCAGGCCAATACCAATCAGGAACAGCACCGACGAAACCAGCGAAACCACCACGTACACTGTGCCCGCACGAATACGACCTCGCGTACCACCAATCGTGATCAACACAAAGGAGGCGGCAAGAAGAATCTCAAAACCCACGTACAGGTTGAAAAGATCACCCGTTAGAAACGAGTTTGAAACGCCCGCAATCAAAATCAAATACGTGGGGTGGTAGATCGCAACCGGCACATCCGGATCTTCATCCGCAAGATTCTGCGCCAGTGAATACACAAGCACCGCGAGCGTCACGATCTGCGAAACCACGAGCATCAGCGAAGACAAGCGGTCTGCCACCAGCGTAATACCCACAGGCGCCGCCCACGAACCCACGTCGAGCACCACCGGACCGGAGTTTGCCGCTACCGCTAGCATGATGCCAACCACCAGCACCGTTGTCAGCGTCACCAGCGAAATCAGCTGCTGCAACTTCGGGCGGCGCACAAACACGAGGGCAAAGCCCGCCGCCAATAGCGGCAGCAACACGGGGATAGGGAGCATCCAGTTCATCGGGCGTCCTCCCCTCGGCTAGGTCCGCTCTCAGACGCCTGCGCGGAGTCCTCTACGGCCTCCGCATCGTAGAAGCGATGCGGATCTTCCTCGCCGGTAACCTCATCTACCCCGTACTCATCCACGCGGTCCTTCGCCAACCTGCGCGCAAGCCGGCGATCCTCAACGTCATCAACAACCTCGTCATGGCCAGACAAACGCCACGACCGGTACGCGAGCGCCATGCCAAACGCAGTAGTACCCAGGCCAATCACAATCGCGGTCAGCATCATCGCCTGCGGGAGCGGGTCTGCCATGATCGTTGGATCCACGTCCTCGCCAAGCAAAGCCGGACGCGCTGAACGGCCACTCGCCGCGAGGAACAGCACGTTCACGCCGTGGCCCATCAGTGCCAAACCAATCAGGATGCGCGTTAGCGTGCGCTCCATAACCAGGTAAGCGCCCACCGCAACCAGCACGCCCGCAAGAATCACCACAACCAGGGAAGGAGTGCTCACTTCGGCTCCCTCCTCACGTCGCTAAGCGCGCCCGCAGGCATCTTGTTCTTCACCTGCGCCTGCTCGGTCTCCGCGCGATCCTTATCCACCTGGCCACCAAGGGCCGTCACCAAATCCAAAACAACCGCCACAACCAGTAGGTACACGCCCACGTCCACAATCAGTGCCGACGTGAAGTGAACATTGCCGAGCACGCCGAAACTGAGGTCAATCTCCGTAGACTCCAAAACCGTGTTCCCATATGCCAGCGGCATCACCGCACCAACCGTTGCAGTGAACAAACCAAAGCCCAGCAGCGCACCTGGATTCACGCGGCTGGCCTCACGCAGCTCGAACCGGCCTCCTGCCATATAGCGCAACGTGAACGCAATGCCTGCGAGGACACCGCCCGCAAAACCGCCACCCGGATTGTTGTGGCCCACCCAGAGCAACCACAGGGATGCGACCAGCATCGTGGGGAACAAAACCCGCGTGCCAACCTCTAGAAGCAGCGAGCGCGAACGCGCGGACAGCATCGAAATTGCCGGCAACCACGCGCCGGGCGTCTTAGGCCTCTCGCGTTCCAGCGTTGAGCTACGACGCACCAGATAAATCATCGACGCCACACCCGTAGCGGTCACGAGCAGGACCGAAAGCTCGCCAACCGTATCCCACGCGCGCGTGTCCACCAAGATCACGTTCACCACGTTCTTACCCGCACCAAACGAGTAAGCTTCCGCAGGAATCAAGTTAGAAATAGGCTCCGCAACGCGGGCCTGAGTAGCCACGATAGTTGCGCCCGTGACCACGATTCCCAAAACGCCGGCCAGACCTATGCGAGCCCAACGGGAAATCGCGAACGAACGCACCGAGAAGTTCTGCGGCAAGGAACGCAACACCAGAACGAACACAACCAGGGAGACAACCTCGACCAGCATCTGCGTAAGCGCCAAATCCGGGGCGCCATACGTCATGTAAAGCAGCGAAATCGCGGTGCCCACCACGCCGAGCGCCAACACCGCGTTAATACGCGAACGCGACCTCGCCGCCACAAACGCAGCCACACCTGCGAGCGCCACAATTCCGACCTGCGTAGCCGAATCCCATAAACGCAGATTGAGTTCGGACTGGCCCACCTCGACCAGGCCAAAACCAACTGCCGCTGCGAATACCGCGAAAATCGTGGTTATATCCCACGGCAAAGAACCGCGGTGGAACAAAGAGGTGATGAGCGACGCGAAGTGTTCCAACTCCAACATTAGCCACCTGTAGATTTCGCTAATATGCAGGTGCTTAGGAGCCAGACGCCTCTGAATACGGGCAATGCGGGGACGTTGCCATGCCATCCACACACCTCCGGCCAGAATCACGGCCGTTATCAGTGCGGCCCCAGGCCCGGACCAGAGCGCGATGTGTGGCTCGCCCACTCCTCCCTCGGTAATGTACTCCGTCAAAGTCTGGAGCCACGCCGGCTGGATTGCGGCGAAGGAAGCCACCGCCAGCCCCACCACCGGGATCAGCGTGAGGGCGGGTAGCTGCGAGTTATCCATCTCAATCTTGATACGTTTGCGTCCAAATGCGCCCCACCAGTAGCGCCACGAGTACGCGACAGTAAGCACCGAACCGAGCGTTAAAATCACCAAGGCAGCAACATCAAGGCTCGCTCCTGCCGAATGAGGCGCGAGGCTTGCAGCCCAGCCGGCACCAGTTCCCTCAAACAAACTGGTAATAAACGCCTCTTTACCCAAGAAACCCAGCAGAGGCGGCACGCCAGCCATTGAAAGCGCGAGCACCGCGGCGGACGTTGCCAGCACCGGCTGATGCTTGTACAGACAGTTAAGCTCACGCAAATCGCGCGTGCCCGTGGCCTTCTCTACCAAACCAACGCTCATGAACAACGCCGACTTAAATACGGCGTGCGCCACCAACATCGCAATGCCCGCCGCGTAAGTTGCGGCCGTGCCGTAAGCCATTGCCGCGCTCATCAAACCCAGCTGAGACACCGTGCCATAGGCCAGCACCAGCTTCAGATCGAACTGCCGCAACGCGCGATACGAGCCAAGGAGCATAGTGGCAAGACCGAGCGCCACTATTATCGGGGACCAGCCCGGCACATTTGTAAAGCCCGGCGTCAAACGCGCAATCAAATACACGCCGGCCTTCACCATCGCAGCCGCGTGCAAGTACGCAGACACAGGCGTGGGGGCTGCCATCGCGCCCGGGAGCCAAAAATGATGCGGCACCAATGCCGACTTGGTGCTCGCACCCAAAATGATCAGCAAGGCAGCCACAATCACCTGTGCCGAACCGACATCGAGCACACCAGTGCGAGCATTTTCTACCAGCACGTGAACCGCGTAAGAGCCACCCGGGGCCTCTGCCACCATCACAAAACCGGCAAACATCGCGAGGCCGCCAAAGCCGGTGACTTGAATAGATTGGCGGGCAGCCGCACGAGCGGGACGATTATCAAAATGGTGACCGATCAGCAGGTAAGAAAATACCGTGGTCAGTTCCCAAAATAAATAAATAATAAGCAAGTGGTCAGCCGTCACAAGGCCGAGCATCGCCGCCGCGAACGCTGTGAAAATCGCAGAAAAGCGGCCCAAACTAGCCGCATTAGAACTGAAATAACGCGCCGCATACAGCATCACCAGCGTGCCAACGCCGCTCACAATCAGCGTCATCAACCACGACAGTGGATCCAGCCTGAACACCACTGCCAAAGAGAGCTCGCCCACCCAATTCCACACAAACTGCGGAGGAGAAGTGAACACCTCCCTCGTGTACGAAAGCGCCCACACCACCGCACTAAGCGGCGCCAAAGCGGTTAGGAACAGGACATTTCGCCCCAACTTTCGCCCGAGCAACGGGGCAAGACAAGCCGCCAACGCATGAAGAAGCAAAATCGTGACCAAAACTGTCCTCACTCGCAACGAAAGCGGCTAACTGGCTTACAGCCAGAATCAGACTAACGAATTTTTGAGACGGCGGCGCAATAAAGCGATAATACGGACAGGCCCTAAACCGTGAAGGAGCGAAGGCCATGACCCCTGCAACCTTGCGCGTAACCCTTTTTGCGATCGCCGTCATCGCGACCATCGTCGCGATCTTGACCTTCGTTCGCGCCCTCATAGTCATGTACCAGCGCGTTGCCACCGGTCAGAGCGCACCCGGCCGTCTCCGCCCGATTGGCCCGCGCCTGTGGATGACCATCAAAACCGTGCTGAGCCACCGCGAGTTCCGTGGCCGGCCCGGCGTTCGCATCGCGCACTGGTTCGTCATGCTCTCCTTCCCTATCCTGGCGCTCACTCTTGCTACCGGCATGGGTAAACTTCGCGCACCCGCATTCTCCTTGGGCGCAATCGACCATTTCCCCCTGTGGGAATGGATCGTTGAACTGTTCGCGTGGACCAGCCTCATTGGCATCATCGGCCTTATCACCTTGCGTCTTGTGTCCGGCTCCGGCCGTAAAAAGGAAGCCGAAGGCGAAACCCGCACCGGCCGAGCCACCTCACTAGCATCGAGGTTCCTTGGATCCACGCGCTGGCAGGCATACTTCGTTGAGTTAGTAGTGCTAACCGTAGTGCTGGCAGTTATCGGACTGCGCGCCCTAGACTACGCGGCCGCAATCAACGGCGTAACCGACGAGGGCGGCCAACTAATCCTGAACCCCGCCTACGCCACGGCCCTGCACTACCCCACCACCGCATGGCTCGGAAACGCCCTGGCCGGCATGTCCAGCGCCGCCCTCCTCAACTCGATAGCCGTACTGTCATTCCTCAAAGTCATGATCTCCATGGCGTGGATGACCGTAGTTGGCGTGCAGACCAGCATGGGCGTGGCGTGGCACCGCTTCCTCGCCCTCATCAATATCTATGCGCGCCGCAACGTCGACGGTTCCAAAACCCTGGGTGTGGCTTCGCCACTCATTGTGGAGGGGGCTCCGCTTCTGAGCGAAGAACAGCTTGATGAGCTAGATGATGACGCGACGCTCGGCACCGGCACTCTTGCAGACCTAACGTGGAAGCAGCGCCTAGACTTCATGACCTGCACCGAATGCGGCCGCTGCCAAGAGCTTTGCCCCGCGTGGAACACCGGCAAACCCCTATCTCCGAAGCTTCTCACCCTGTCCCTGCGCGACCACGTGGCCGCCGTCGAACAGATGGAAGCCCTAGGAGACAATGCCTACACAAAAGACGAGGAAGGCAACGTCCTCGTCAATTCAAACGTTCCCAACACCGCGCACACCCCCGACGTTTTAGAAGCCCTAATCGCGTCTGGAAACACGGGCGAAACCGGCGTTTCAATGGAAGCCGGCCCGCTGGTTGGCGACGTAGTTTGCGAGGACGCGCTGTGGGACTGCACGATGTGCGGCGCGTGCGTAGACCAGTGCCCCGTTGACATTGAGCACCTCGATACGATCCTGGGAATGCGCCGCCACCAGGTGCTGATGGAATCTGCCTTCCCGCGTGAACTCGCGCGCCCGTTCCGTTCGCTAGAGACTAAGGCTAACCCGTACAACCAAGCGCCGCGCAAGCGCCTGGAATGGGCTAAGGACCTAGAGTTTGACGTGCCCGTCATAGGCGAGGACGTGGAGGACGCCAGCGAAGTTGACTGGGTATTTTGGGTTGGTTGCGCGGGTGCCTACGACTATCAGGCGAAGAAAACCACGCGAGCAATCGCAGAGCTGCTGCACGTTGCGGGAGTAAAGTTCGCGGTGCTAGGAAACGCGGAGACGTGTACGGGCGATCCGGCGCGCCGAGCCGGCAACGAGCTGCTGTTCCAAATGCTCGCGCAACAGGCTATCGAGACGCTTAATGAGGCTAACGTGAAGAAAATCGTGGTCTCTTGCGCGCACTGCTTTAACACGATCGCTAACGAATACCCCGAACTTGGCGGCACATTCGAAGTTGTACACCACACGCAACTGTTGAACCGCCTGGTTCGCGAAGGCGCCCTCACTCCCGTGCCGCCAAAGCCGGGCGAAGAAAGCCGCAAAATCACCTATCACGATCCATGCTTCTTGGGCCGTCACAACCAGATTTACGAGGCGCCGCGCACTCTTCTCGGTTCTGATCCCGCTCTTGAGATGGTGGAAATGCCGCGTTCGGGCGAGCGCGCAATGTGTTGCGGTGCGGGCGGCGCCAGGGCATGGATGGAAGAAACCCGGGGCGTGCGTATCTCGCAGGCGCGCGTGGACGAGGCCGGGCAGACGGGTGCAGAGGTTATTGCGACGGCATGCCCATTCTGTTCACAAATGCTGGGCTCCACACCCACTCCCGCAGGCGCACAGCAGGGCATTGAGATTAAGGACGTTGCTGTGCTGATGCTAGATGCCGTGCGCAGGGGCGAGACCGAAGAGGCGACCAAGTAACCTCGCCCGCGAGCGCCCCTATTCGCGAACGCCCCTACTCTGGGTCGGAGATCAAGAACTGGTCTTCGTCCAGCATGTATCCGGCAGTAGACCTTGCGATAAGGCTGGCGATCAGCTCAATCTGGTCCTTGACGCGGTTGCGTTCAAAGCGTAGCGCGCGGCCAGGTCGCATGAGTTTATCCCGGTAAACCTCGGGCATGATCCAGCGGACCCCGTACTCGATGGCGTTGCCCTGCGGCCACTGCTCAAAGCGCAGAACGGAGGGCGTGAAGTCTGCGGGTGCAACGGTAATGTGCACTCGCGAGGTATTCCCCACGGATGCAATCAGCGAGTACCCGCGCACAACAAACCCCTCGACCGCAGCCTTACTATCGGCTTTCTGCGCGATTTCAGCGATGCGCACCAACTCGTCTTCAGAAATGTTGATCTTTTTCGCGATTTCTTCCCGCGTTTGCACGCGCTGCGCCGAATCGATGGGCGCCAGCTTCGCTTCTTCCAACCCGTTCACGATGTCGGGCAGATACGGACGCAGCAGCGCGGTGAGGTCTTCCTCATCCACCCACCTGGGCGCGTAAACCATCATGTCCACCGCACTGTCCGCGTCAGGTTCGATGTTGATTCGCGAGGGAGCGGCGTTCACAGCTCCGGCAAGGCGCCTGGCGATGCGGATAAGACCGGCGAGAACCTCGAACTCTTTACCCGCCGGCATGCCGTCCGGGAAGGCGCGCGCAAGTGGGTCCGTGTGCATGAGGAAGTCCGGGGCGGCGCTGGTGCGAACAGCGGGCACGTCTACGATCCACGCCTGCTCCATGCGGGCGGGCGTGTTAAGCAGTGCGCGTTCTGTTTTGGTGATGCGCCAGGGGCCTGCCAGGGTGGCACCTTCGGTGAGGCGGAGCAGGCCGGGCGCAAGCCAGCCGGCATCCTCGGAAATAGAAACGGCTAGGGCCTCAAGCTCGCGCGGGTCCACGTCATCCCCGGTGACCAGAAGGTGTTTGCCTTCCGCGTCTTTGGGGCTCAGGATTTTGGCGTCCTCGAACGTGATAACAGGCATGTCAACGGATGCGCCGTGTTCGACGGCGTTGAGCTCGCCCGCCGCCGTGACGGTTAGGGCGCGGGCCCGTGTGGCGTTCACTTGGGTGGCGAGGTCTGGCATTGCCTGCGTGGCAAGGGAATCCGCCGACGTGGGTTTGGTTTCGCGCGGAAGCGTGTTGGATTGGTTTAGTTGCGCGAGCCGTTCGGCGATTGGGACACGCTCAGACTTGCTCATAGAACCTGCACGTCCCCTTCAATGTGGGGGCTTTGCGCGATCTGCACGCGTTCGAAGTTTTTATGCGACCGGGAGGCGGTGGGGCCGCGCTGGCCCTGGTAGCGTGATCCGCGTGCGCCCTTGCCGTATGGGGCTTCGGCCGGCGAGGACAGTTGGAAGAAGCAGAGTTGGCCAACCTTCATGCCCGGGTAGAGCAGGATAGGCATGGTTGCGGTGTTGGAAAGTTCCAGGGTGACGTGCCCGGTGAATCCGGGGTCGATGAACCCTGCTGTGGAGTGCGTTAGCAACCCCAGGCGGCCAAGTGATGATTTGCCTTCGAGACGTGCGGCGATGTCATCGGCAAGCGTGACCTGCTCGTAGGTTGCGCCAAGTACGAATTCGCCGGGGTGGAGAACGAAGGGCTCGTTACCCACGTCCACGAGGCTGGTGAGCTCCGATTGGTCTGCGGCCGGGTCGATTACCGGGTACTTGTGGTTGTTGAACAGCCTGAAGTAGCGGTCCAGCCGAACGTCGATGGAGGCTGGTTGCACCATGTTTGGGTCCCACGGGTCGAGGGCAATTTTGCCGGCGTCAATGTGGGCTCGAATGTCGCGATCACTTAGCAGCATGCGTTCATTTTCCCATGAAAACGAGGCGGCGTGGTAGCACTTAGATCTTCTGCGCCTTTTGCCGGGTGGAACTAGGATGTATGGTGTGTATTTCGTTACAGTTTGAGTTGAAGGAAGGGATAGACGATGACTGAGTACGCTGGCCAGTTTGATGATCAGGGCAAGAAGCCTTACGTGATCGATATTGAGAAGGAAACTCTTGATAACACGAATTTCCGCACAACCATGTGGACGGGTGAGCACATTCAGCTGACCGTCATGGAGATTCCGGTTGGCGGCGACATTGGCCTTGAAGTTCACGAGGACACGGACCAGTTCCTGCGCATCGAGCAGGGTAAGGGCCGTTGCGAGATGGGCCCGTCCAAGGACGACCTGAACTTTGTGAAGGAAGTTGAGGACGACTTCGCGATTTTTGTTCCGGCAGGAGCTTGGCACAACGTGACAAACATTGGCAAGGAGCCGTTGAAGCTGTACACCATTTATGGCCCGGCAGATCATTTGCCCGGTACGGTGCACAAGACGCAGGCGGATGCCGAGGCGGATCCGCACGAGCACTGAGTTGATTCGTGAGGACGTTGGTAACGCTTGATCGTTTCTGTTGAGGGGCGCGGACCCAGTTTTGGGTTCGCGCCTCGCCTTTTCCTGGCAACGCGGCGGGACATTCCGTAAGAATCGCTTTTGCAAGCTCCTGCTTATGCGCGTACAGATTTCGTTCGATTAATGAGGTAGACATGACAAACAGCGTCCTTTCGCAAACCTCCACTAGGGCTTCTGAAAACGTCGCCTCCCTGAATCCGAAACTCGCGGAACTCGCTGGAATAGCGGCAGCCAAAGGAGCCACGCTCCTGCGTAACAACGCAGTTTTACCCTTGGAGGAAGGCAAGCCGATGGCAGTTTTTGGGCGCGTGGCCCGCGATTGGATTGCGGTCGGTTACGGCTCGGGCGGCGACGTAAACCCGCCCTACGTTACGAATCTGACGGAGTCGCTGCGCGAACTTGGAGTTGCTGTGGACGCTGACCTGGCCGGCCAGTATGAGGAGTGGTGCACGGCGAACCCCGTAGATCCGGGCGAAGAGTGGGGGAAGTGGCCGCTCTCGTTTGACGAGATGCCTATGTCGGATACGGAGATCGAGGTCGCAGCATCGCACTGTAGCACGGCCCTGGTGGTTATCGGACGCGCAGCCGGTGAGGACCGCGACTCTTTGCTACAGGAGGGCTCCTACTACCTCACTAATGACGAGAGATCCCTACTAGAGCGGGTGAATAAGGCGTTCGCTCGTACCGTTGCAATCGTCGTGACCGGCAACGTCATGGACTTGGCGTGGGCGGAAGAGCTGGATGTTGATGGCCTGCTACTCGCGTGGGCTGGAGGGCAAGAAGGGGCGCGTGCAATCGCGAAAATCTTGGTTGGTGAGCTGGAGCCGGGCGGGCGTCTAACCGACACGATCGCATACCGCTACGAGGACTATCCCAGCCACGAACACTTTGGCGACCTGGATGCGAACACCTACGTTGAGGACATTTACGTTGGCTACCGCTACTTTGAAACGTTTGCCAAAGAAAAAGTGCAGTACCCGTTTGGATTCGGCTTGGGGTATTCACCGCATGAGTATTCCGGCCAAACTGTTCAGATTTGCGACGAGGGCGTGAGCGTATCCGCAACCGTTACGAACACTGGATCAGCGAGATCCTCCGCAGTGGCGCAACTGTACGTGCACAAACCGGGCCTACTGAACGGGGCGCCCGAGCGGGAACTCGTAGGATTTTGGCGCTCCCCCGACCTCGCTCCGGGCGAGAGCGCGCAGTTCACCATCACCGCGGCGCTACGCAACCTCGCGGTTTACGATGACCGGGCGGGCCGGGACACCAGCCACTGTTGGGTTTTGGAGGAAGGTAACTACGCCCTCTTCCTCGGAAATGATGTGCGTGAGGCTCGCGAGATCGGCAACGTGCAGTTCGACCGTAAGGTTTTGGAGCGGTTGGAGCAGGCCGCGGCTCCCGTCGTTGCGTTTGACCGCTACGTTCGCGAGGCGGGCGCGGATGCTGTAAAGTCGGAGCCCGTTCCGATGAGTGAGGTTGATCTGGCCGGACGCATCACGCAGCGATTGCCGAAATCCTCTGGCAATCCCGCGAGCGCCGAAAATGCGCGTTTCGAGGACGTCTTGGCCGGGCGCGTTTCTACCGCTGATTTTGCGGCGTCCCTGTCTAATCGAAACCTCGCTGATCTGACTTACGGTGACGTGACCATGAACTCGCCGCTGGGGGCGCCGGGCAACGCGGGGGCTTTAGGAGGAGTGACGAAGGCTTTGCGCGCTAAGGGCGTTCCTCCCGCAATCACCACGGACGGTCCCTCCGGGCTGCGTTTGAATGCAACCGCCACGCTACTGCCATGTGGGACGGCGCTTGCCTCCACCTGGGATCCGCAGCTGATTGAGCAAATGGCGGCTTTGCATGGCGAAGAAATGGCTCTGTTGGGATCGGACATCATTTTGAGCCCGGGCATGAACATTCACCGCGATCCGCTGTGCGGGCGAAACTTTGAGTACTATTCGGAAGACCCACTGATCACGGGCAGCTTTGGCGCCGCGAATGTGCTGGGTGTTCAAAGTCGGGGACGCAGCGCATGTCCGAAGCATTTTGCGGTCAACAACCAAGAAACTAACCGCATTTACAACGATTCACGTCTGTCCGAACGCGCGCTGCGCGAAATCTATTTGCGCGGTTTTGAGATGGTGGTGAAGGACGCCAGCCCGCATTTCATCATGACGTCCTATAACAAGATCAATGGGGTGTGGGGCCACTACCATTACGATCTGGTGCAGACCGTGCTTTTTGGCGAGTGGGGTTACCGCGGAGCAGTGATGACGGACTGGTGGATGAGGATGGCTCCGGACCCGAACTTTGCGGGCGTGTACGATTCGGCGTATCGCGTGCGGGCGGGCGTGGACGTGCTAATGCCCGGAGGTGACGTGCACCAAGGCACCACGCGAGAGGACTCCCTATTCGAATGCTTGGAGGCCGGTACTATGACGCGCGGTGAGGCCGAACGCAGCGCGGTGCGAGTGCTCGACTTCCTCAAGATGCGTTACGCAACCCTGAGCTCAAAATAGGAAACTCTGTGCCGGCCCCGGAAGTAAGGGCCGGCACAGAGTTTCACAGAACCACCGCAGCCGAAGTTGAGGATCAGCGCAGCCTCACAACCCCTCGCCTACCAATTTGCGTGCAGAGGCGGCAGCCTCTTCGATGGAATCGAACAGGTAGGTGGGCGAGGTTAGCGCATCGATTATGCCCACGCTTTGCGCGGCCTTCAGATGCTCGGGGCGCAGGCCCTTGATCATCGTTGTTATGCCGCGTTCGTTGAGCTCCACGAACACGTCCGCAAGTTGCTTCGCGCCCGACGCGTCCAAAATCCCCACGTGCGACATTGACAAGATCACGACTTCGGTGGAGCGGTGAACGTCGGAAAGCTCGGTGACGATGCGCTCTGCCGCGCCGAAGAACATTGAGCCGTCCAAACGGAAGTAGGCGATCTTGTCATCCACTTGCTGGCGTTCGCCCGGCAGCGGCAACTCCACCACACCCGACAGGCGGGACAGGTGGTAGACCGCCCACAACACCGCGATCGCAACGCCGAAACGGATTGCAACCACCAAGTCGAACACGACCGTGATCAGTGCAGTAATCCAGAACACGAGGCTATCGCCACGCGTTGAGCCCAAAATCTTGCGCACACTGGACGTAGAAACCATGCGGAATGCGATTACAAACAGAACTCCGGCTAATGCTGCGAGCGGAATATGGCTCACGAGGCCAGCCGCGAGATACACCACCGCGCCCAGAACGACGGCATGCACGATTGCGGACACTCGGCTGGTAGCTCCCGACTTCACGTTCACTGCCGTGCGCGCAATCGCGCCCGTTGCCGGCATTCCGCCAAAAATACCCGAGCCGATTGACACCAGCCCCTGGCCCATCAACTCCCGGTCCGGCTGGTACGAGCCCTGACCCGGCATTCCAGCCGCAACACGTGCCGACAGTAGCGACTCGATTGCCGCCAGCATTGCCACCGCGAACGCGGCAGGCAGCAACTGCCTCACCAATGAAAAATCAACGTGTGGAAGGCTTGGCGCCGGGAGGGAACTGGGGAGCTGCCCAATAGTTGGAACCGCAAGATTGCCAAAGAATGCCGCCAGTGACACCACGACCACTGCGACGAGTGAGGCCGGGAAAGTTGTTGATATGCGTGAGGTTCCCACAATCACCAACACAGTAACTAGGACAATGCCCAGAGTGAATGCAGAAACCGCCCAGTCCGCTGCCTGCACGGCCAAGAAAGCGCCATGCAGCGAATTCACGCCCGCCGGGATTTCTACCCCCATCGCCATCGGCACCTGCTGAAGCGCGATTAACGTGGCGATTCCCAGCGTGAAACCCTCCACCACGGACCAAGGGATCAGGGAGATAGCCTTGCCCAGGCCCAACAATCCGAACGCAAACACCATCAGGCCTGCCATCACCGACAGCAACATGATCGAACTTGCCCCATGCTGCGCAACTATTGGCGCCAGGATCACAACCATCGCGCCCGTTGGCCCCGACACCTGCACGTGTGAGCCGCCAAAAACCGCTGCAATCAGGCCCGTAACTATTGCCGTTACCAAACCGGCGGCTGCGCCCACTCCAGACGAAACCCCAAATGCCAACGCCAACGGCAGTGCAACAATACCCACCGTCACGCCTGCAACCAGGTCGCGGCGCCAATTCGCCTCGCGATAATCATCTGCGGACGGTAACAAAAACTTCAAGTGATCAGCTATCGAAGAAGACAACCGCACGTATTTATCCCAACCCGTTCAAGCCAAGAATTTTCATCAACACGCGCGAAATACAAGGAAAAACTAAACGGCGCGTGGACTCACCATGGTATCACGGCACAGAATTGATCTGAGGATACAATCCGGTTCGTATTCCGCACTGGTGAACAGGTGAGTATGGCCTTGAAAGGGTGATGCTCGTATCGGTTTACGTGCACGGTTAGGTACATCTTCCAGAATTTAGATAAGGTTAGCCTTGCCTAATAAGGATGGTGTTTGCATGGACGATAGTGCAATGGATCAGGTTGTTGACGGCGAGTATGGGTCCGCGAAGGAAAAATCTGTCGCTGGCCAGAACGCGATCCGTCAACTATCGCAGCCAGTGAAAGGCAAGCTGTTCGTCGCGCAGGTTTTGGCTTTTCTCTCTGGCGTGTTGGCTATTGCCCCGTATGTGGCTCTGGTGGAGCTTGGCAGAGAACTTATGCAAGACCAGGTGGACCCGGCGCGGGTGAACTGGATCGTCATACTCCTCGTCAGCGCATACATGGCCCGGTTGAGCTTATATTTTGTTGCATTGGGCGTGACGCATTTTATTGACCTGTCGTTGCGTAACCAGATGCGTCGGCAAATTGCCGCCCGAATGTCGGCTGCTCCGCTGTCGTGGTTTACCCGCGAGGGTGAGGGGAAGATCCGCAAGACCATTCAGGATGATACGGCCACGGTGCACACAGTAATCGCGCACGGGCCGATAGAGAAACTGAACGCGATCGTATCCCCGCTCGCCTTGTTGATGTATGCGTTTGTGGTGGATTGGCGACTCGCGTTGCTGTCGATTGCGACGATCCCGCTCTATGTGGGCATGTATGGCATGTCGATGCGTGGGATGAATGAGAAGACCGCGCAAATGGATACCAAGCTCGCTCAGGTTTCGGCAACGATGGCCGAGTTCGTTGCCGGTATCTCAGTGGTGAAAGCATTCGGCAAGGTCGGCCAAGCACATAAAGCCTATTTAGATGCAGCTAACGAGTTTTCTAAGTTCTACCGAGCGTGGTGTATGCCGCTGGTGTCGATGTCGGTCGCCTCATTTTCGTGGGTGTCGATCCCGGTGTTGTTGATCGTGAACCTTGGCGGTGGCGCGTTGATGATGAACGCCGGTTGGGTGAGCATCTACGAGGTGATAACGACGACGTTGATCGCCTTGGTGCTGCCGGGAGCGTTGATGACAGTCGCAACCATCGCCTGGTCTTACCAGCTTGCGGGATCGGCTGCGGTGCGCCTCGTTGCGGTGATGGAGCTACCGGCATTGAGCCAACCCGATGCACCACAGACACCACACGGTCATGATATCGAGATTCGGGGTGTGTCGTATACCTATGACGACACCCAGGCATTAGACGAGGTAAGCCTGAGCATTCCGGCAGGCACGGTGACCGCGCTGGTTGGCCCGTCGGGTGCGGGGAAGTCGACGTTGGCGAGTTTGATGGCCCGCTTTGATGACCCGGACGCTGGCACGATCACCATCGGCGGGGTTGATCTAAAGAGCATTTCCCAGGACGTGTTGTATTCGACGGTCGCATTCGTCCTGCAAGATGCACAGCTTATTCGCGACACCATCCACAACAACATTGCCCTGGGCGCGCCAGACGCAACCTTAGATCAGGTGCGGCAGGCGGCGAGAGCAGCGCAGATCGACGAGTTCATCATGAGCCTGCCAGATGGTTACGACACCGTGTTGGGAGAGGACACCCACGTTTCGGGCGGACAGGCAGCCCGTATCGCGATCGCCCGCGCGCTCATGGTTGATGCCCCAGTGTTGGTGCTGGACGAGGCGACGGCGATGGCGGACCCGGAATCGGAATCGAAAATCCAACAAGCTCTCTCGACTCTTGCCAAAGGCAGAACCGTGATTGTGATCGCCCACCGACTGGCCTCGATCAGGGGCGCGGATCAGATTGTCGTCATGGAACGCGGGCGCATTGCTGTGGTCGGTAAACACGACGAGTTGTTGGGTAATGCGCACTATCAGGCACTTCTTGCCCAAGGTGCATGCGAGGAGATGACACGATGAATCAACTATTGCTGCCACGCTTTAAGCGTTTGATGGAACCCGCCTCGTGGCGAGACCTTTCGGTTGGTCAAGCGTGGGGTGCGGTCTCAGGACTGTGTCACGGCTTTGCCCTGCTGACTCTGCTTCCCGCCGCAAGTGCCCTAGCAACCGGAATGCCGGTGTGGGGGCTGTCGTTTTCGGGCTGGCTCATCGCCTTGGCGGTGATCGCGGTGCTGGGCGTGGGCACGGAGTTTTATGGCATGCGCACCGGCTATATCGGCGCGCTCGGATTCATTCACGACGTCCATCAAGCGGTCGGCAACAAGGTAGCCCGCCTACCGTTGGGAGTGTTCGATTCGGGTAGCTCTGGACGGCTGTCGCGCATGGTCACCCAGGAAATGATGAACTTGGGCGAGTCGGCGGCACATTTCATTTTCTCTCTCGTCCAAAAACTCTCGGCCGTGCTGGTGATCACTGTGGGAACCTGGTTCTGGGATTGGCGACTGGGACTGACCTTGACGATCGCGTTCCCGATCATGCTTGCCTTCCTCCATATTTCCCGTGTGCTTCTTGATAAAGGTAAGCAGGTTTCCGAACCAGCCGAATCGGAGCTGGCGGCTCGCATGGTCGAATTCGCCACCTGCCAAGGCGCGCTGCGCTCCTGCCATGTCGCCGACGACTACCCGGCCCTTGATCAGGCTTTCGACCAGGCTGACCGCAAGGGTCGCAAAGCATTGTGGATCGAAACATTAGCGAACCTGATTAATGGGATGTTCGTTCAAGCGCTCATTGTGGTGATGATCTGGCTGACCGCCCAACTCGCCCTCGGCGGGCAGGTGAGCGCGTTGAACGCTGTGGTCACCATCGGCATGTGTCTGCGGTTCACCACTATGCTCCAAGACATCGGCGGATGTATGTCTGGGCTGGAAGAACGCCGCCAGCAGATGAACCACGTCGACAAGGTCATGGATGCCCCCGAACTGTCCGAACCCGATGCCTCTACACCGATAAACGCCCCTGGTGATGTTCGTTTCGAGGACGTCACCTTCGGCTACGATCCGGACACCCCGGTTCTCCGTGATATTTCCTTCCATGTCCCGCAAGGTGGCATGTGTTCCCTGGTTGGTCCATCTGGGTGCGGGAAGACGACGATCGCCCGGTTGGTTGCACGTTTCTGGGATGTGCAGTCCGGCAGCGTGCGCGTTGGCGGAGTGGACGTGCGCGAGCAGACCACCGAAGATTTGATGCGCCAGGTGTCTCTTGTCTTCCAAGACGTCTACTTATTCAACGACACTCTCGAAGCCAACATTCGCCTTGGCAACCCAGAAGCCACCGATGAAGAAATCAGGTGGGCCGCTGACCTGTCGGGCGTGACGGAAATCGTCAACCGCCTCCCAGACGGCTGGAATTCATTGGCGGGTTCTGGCGGGCGTGCACTGTCGGGTGGGGAACGGCAACGCGTCTCTATCGCCCGCGCTTTGGTGAAGAAGGCCCCGATCGTGCTTTTCGATGAGGCCACTAGCGCGTTGGACGCGGAAAATGAAGCCAATATTGTTGCGGCGATGAATGAGCTACGCAAACACTCCACACTGATTGTCATCGCCCACAAACTTGAAACCATTCGACAAGCTGACCAAATCATTGTGCTCTCCCACGGTGGGCGTATCGCTCAGCGCGGGTGCCACGACGAGCTGGTCAACCAGCCAGGTCAATACCGCGATTTCTGGCAAGAACGCATCAACGCAGCCGGATGGCAACTCGTCTAAAACACAGCACGTATAAGCACATGAAAGGAAAAACTATGTCCACACCCACATCCTCGCGCCTCAACGCGCGCGACTTCATCAACATTGGCGTCTTCACCGCCTTGATGTTCGTCATCGTGTTTGCATTCGGAATGCTCGGGTTCATCCCCGCCGCCATGTATGCCGGTTTCCTGCTTTCTATCCTCGTTAACGGCATCGTCTTTGCGCTGTTCACAGCACGCACTCCGAAGATGGGGGCGTTGACAATCATGCTGATTATCATCGAAATCCTCTTTTTCGTGACCGGCCACTGGGTGGGAGGCATCGCGGTGGCCGCTGTATTCGGCCTGCTCGCCGACCTAGTCATCACCAAGGGACCGAAGAACGTTAAGGTTCGCGTTCCGCTGGCATACGCACTGTTTATTCTGCCGATCTACGTGTCACCGTGGATGCCGCTATTTATGAACCAAGACGCATATATGTCGCAAATCGCCGAACAAATGGGTGCCGAGTATGCCGCCAAGATGGCACAGGTCGTCACGATTCCGATTCTGCTGGGCTTCTTCGGCGTGATGCTCATCGTGGGCTGGCTTGCTGGTCTGTTGGGAACCAGGGTCGCGCGCAAACACTTTGAACGGGCCGGTCTTGTCTAAACTTCCCGACCCGCGCACCATTATCGCAGCGCTCGTCATCGTCTCCACCACGATCTACAGTGCCTACTCGCCGTGGTTCGTGTGTACTCTGGGCGGATTCGCCGCCGTGATGCTGACGAGCGCTGCGATCAACCCCAACACGCTCGTGCGCCCGAGCTGGGTGGCCGTCTACCTGGCCACGTTTGCGGTCCTCAGCGGGCTCGTCTTCGTGATACCACTGGTCTGGAAATCAACAGCCAGCGCGTTCCTCGTGCTGTTTCTGCAGTGGATGTGGCGATTCAGCGTCAGCGCAGGAATGGGAGCCTACGCGATCGGCGTAATCCGACCCGCCACCTTGCAAAAAGCACTCGCCAGCTCACGGATCCCGACCTGTTTCACGATCCCAATCTCGGTTGCCTTACGTGTGCTGCCCGTGATCGGCCACGAAGTTAAAGCGATCTCAGATGCCATGAAACTACGCGGCATGTCCGCGCTTTCCCTGCGTGCGGCGCAATACTTCACAATCCCGCTGCTATCGACCGTGGTACGCAGCGGGGACGAACTGGCATCGGCTGCCCTCGTGCGCGGACTGGGCGGAACCGCAAAGCCCACCTCAGTCACGGTCGTGAAATTCCGTGTGATCGACGCAGTCATTCTGCTCGTCGTTATCGGCTTCGCGATATGGAGAATCGTCCTATGACAATAGCCCAAGCAACTGGGGTCACCTTCACCTATCGAGGAGCAGACCACCCCTCAATCAATGGCGCCAACCTCACTATTTGGCAGGGAACTGTCACCTTGCTGTGTGGCGCGTCAGGGTCAGGAAAAACCACCGCACTACGGCTATTTAACGGGCTCATCCCGCACTTCCACGACGGCGACCTTACCGGAAACGTCACAGTCGACGACATTGACGTGGCACGAGTAGATCTATCAGAGCTTGCCCACCACTGTTCGACAGTGTTTCAAAACCCGCGCACCCAGTTCTACACCACCCACGTGCGCCAAGAACTCGCCTTCGGCCCAGAAAATCTCGGCCGCGACCCGCAGGAGATCTGTGCCCGCATTGACGAGGTTGCAGCCGAGTTAGGTATCGCCGACCTGTTGGAATCCCGCGTCACACAACTGTCGGGTGGGCAGATGCAACGCGTGGCCTGCGCCGTCGCCATGTGCAACAACACGTCGATGATCGTCTTTGACGAGCCAACCGCGAACTTGTCCGCTGACGTTATCGACCAACTCGCCACACTCATCGCCAGGCTCAAAGCTGATGGACACACCATCATCATTGCTGAACACCGGCTAAGTTTCCTTTCCGGGATCGCTGACCGTGTCTACTGTTTCGACAAAGGCAAGATAGCCCTCACCGCAACCGGCGAAGAGTTCTACGCCACGCCAGAGGCGGAACGCAAACACCTTGGACTACGGTCCCTTGTTCCCGTGCCCATTCCACAACTCCCGCCACCGGCAGGGAACGGGCTCACGATCGACAACCTCACCTTTGCCTACCGTCATGGAAACACAGTCCTCAATATTAACCACGTGTTGTTTCCGGCGGGGAAAATCACGGCGCTCCTCGGCCCGTGCGGTTCAGGGAAATCAACTCTGGCACGCATTGTTTGCGGACTAGAAAAAGCCAAACATGCATCCATCACACTCGGCGGACAAAAATTCGCCAGCCGAGACGCATATCTCGTCATGCAAGACCCCACCCGACAGTTGTTCTCAGATACCGTCATCGACGAAGTCACGCTCGGCACGACCAAAGCCGAAAAGCAACACATCGATGCCCACGCGATCCTTGAAGAACTCGACCTTGCCGACCACGAGGCTGATCATCCGCAAGCACTCTCTGGCGGGCAACGTCAACGTCTGGTTATTGCTACAGCGCTTGCTGCGAACAAGAAAGTTTACATCTTCGACGAGCCCACGTCCGGTGTTGGCTACAAACACCTTGTCGCGATTTCCCGAGTAATGCGTAAACTCGCTGACACTGGTGCCGTCGTCATTGTCATCACCCACGACGCTGAACTCGTTACCGAGGTCGCCGACCATAGCGTCCGCCTTGACCAAATCAACGCCTGCTAACGCAAACGCTCACTCAGCCGAAAGAGAGGAAAGTGTTTGTACAGGTCAGAGTTAACGCGCTATACACTCGCTAACGCAAGCGATTTTCTTGGCCCCCTTGGGGCATACTCGCTAACGCAAACGCCTACTTATCATTTTCGACGTCTAAGTGGAGCGGGTGACGGGAATCGAACCCGCGTTCTCAGCTTGGGAAGCTGATGTTCTACCATTGAACTACACCCGCAAGCACCAGAAACCAGGCATATCTGGCGTCTAGTTGCCCGATCAGTATATAGCCGGGCCCTCGCACGCGCCAAAACCATCCAGCCCGCGCGCATACAGTTTGAAAGCAGCCTCCACAATCGGCACATCCGGCTCTATCCACGCGATCTCATGCAAGTCGCTGGCAGCCACCCATCGCGCCTCCAAGTGACCTTCACCCACCTGCGGGGATCCAATCGGGCGAGCCAGCCACACCAGCATTCGCCGCCCGCCCAGAACCGGCCACGCTCCGTCCTCGTCCTCCGACAACACCGGCTGGCCAAGCTCGATGTCGCACCCTAGCTCCTCGCGGATTTCACGAACGAGGGCATCGCTGGGCCGCTCCCCCGGTTCAACCTTGCCGCCGGGCAGCTCAAACAAACCGCGAAGTTCTTGCGGATACGCCCGCGCGGCCGCAAACACCTGCGCCTCGGTACCCTCGCCGCGCATGAAAGCCGCTGCCACTACAAGTTTCTTCACGCCCTCGAGTCTACCCAAAACGATTTTGCGACACTTACGGGAAAAATGTCACAATACATCTATGCCGAAAATCTCTGGGACAAACCTTGCCGAACACCGCGAAAATACCCGCGACGCTCTGTTTGCCGCGCTCGCGTCGCTCATGCGCGAATACTCCTTCGAGCAAATCTCGATCGCCCAAATCTCGCGGCGCGCAGGCATCGGCCGAACCGTTTTTTACAACCACTACGAAGACAAAGAAAGCCTACTGGTGGCACTCACCCTTGAGACCACAAAGCGCTTCACCAGGGCGCTCGGCGAAACTCTCAGCATCATCAACGATCCGATTCAACAGCTGCGCGTCTACATCCGCGCCCAGCTAGAACTTCGAAACCAAAACCACTTCAGCTACCCGCTGCGCATCACCTCGGCAGTGCCGCAGCAGCAGCTCAAACAGCACGCCCGCACAATCCAGCACATCATCTACCAGCTTTTGAACGGCGCATACGAGGCCGGCAAGATCACTCAAAACCCGGACGCCAGCACGGTGCGCCTGGTGCTCTCCTGCCTGTCCAACATTGACCTGCCCGCCAATCCGCAAGAGCGTAGCAACGTCATGGCCTGCACTGAGGCATTCATTTTGCGGGGCCTCGGCGCAGCCGAATCCGATATCAACCACATTGATCCAGCTGTCGCGGACTTGAGGTTCAACTTCTCTATCCTCAACAACCCTGAAAACGAGGCCAAGGATCTTGACCTCGCCAAACAAAGCGCACAGGCACGCTGCCCCGTCACCGGAGCCATGCGATACAAAACCGCGCGCTAACCCCGCGCACCATAGACGCTACAAAAAGGTTCAGGCACGCATATCGCGTGCCTGAACCTTTCACACTTTGGTGTTAGTTGCCTTCCGCACCTTCACCATCAGCCTGCTGGATCTGCTTGCGGACCTCGTCCATATCCAGCTCCTTAATCTGACGGATGATGTCGTCCAGAGCTTCGCCCTGTAACACGCCCGAGTGGCGGAACACCGCGATGCCCTCGCGAAACGCCATCAGAGTAGGAATCGACTGGATCTGCGCGGCAATGGCCAGCTGCTGCTCGGCCTCCGTATCAACCTTCGCGAAAACGACGTCTTCGTGGCGGTTTGAAGCCTCCTCGTAGATCGGACCGAACATGCGGCACGGACCGCACCACGCTGCCCAGAAGTCCACTAGAACAACATCGTTTTCCTCAATGGTCTTGCCGAACTTCTCGAAGTCCACATCAACAGTTGCCATCAGGTAACCCTCCAAAAGTTATTTGCGTTGCTAACACCCTAAACCACAAGCGCTACGAATGTATTCCGTAGCGGCTAGTGATCTAGGCAACCGAGCCGGAAAGCTCCTTGGCAACAAGCTCTGCAACCTGCACCGCATTAAGCGCGGCGCCCTTTCGCAGATTGTCACCCGCAACCACAAACACCAGGCCGCGCCCATCCGGAACTGCCTGATCCTGGCGAATCCTGCCCACTAGCGTTCCATCCATGCCAGCGGCCGCCAGCGGAGTAGGCACATCCACAAGCTGGACGCCAGGAGCCTCCTGCAAAAGTTCCTTAGCACGCTCCACGCTGATCGGCTTCTCAAACTCTGCATGGACCGTGAGCGTGTGACCCGTAAACACCGGCACGCGCACACAGGTTGCGGAGGCAGCAAGCGTTGGAATGCCTAGAATCTTGCGCGATTCGTCGCGAAGTTTCTGCTCCTCATCCGTTTCCAAAGAACCATCATCAACGAGGCCACCGGCAAGTGGCACCACATTGAACGCGATAGGCGCCACGTACGTTTTTGGTTCGGGCAGCTTAACTGCCTTGCCGTCAGTGGTGAGCGCCTGCAAATCCTGCTTCACGCCAGCCTCAATCTGGTCGATGAGCTCACGCACGCCCGCCAGACCCGAACCTGACACGGCCTGGTAGGAGGACGCCATGAGGCGCTTCAAACCGGCCTCTTCGTGAAGAACCTTCAGCGAAGGCATTGCCGCCATCGTCGTGCAGTTCGGATTCGCAATAATACCCAGAGGGCGCGACTTCATAGCCTGCGGGTTGACCTCGCTGACCACAAGCGGCACATCCGGGTTCTTACGCCATGCGGACGAGTTGTCTACAACCACTGCTCCGGCCTCGGCGAACTTTGGCGCGTACTCGCGCGAAGCTGCTCCCCCAGCAGAGAAAATCGCGATGTCGATGCCGGAGTAATCAGCGGTAGCGACGTCCTCGACCACGATCTCTTCACCGCGGTACTGGAGTTTTGTGCCCGCGGAGCGCGACGAGGAGAAGAATCGCACCTTTGCGGCCGGGAAATCGCGTTCGGTTAGGATCTGGCGCATCACGTGACCCACCTGGCCGGTGGCGCCAACAACAGCGAGAGTTAGTTCTTTCATCGTCCCGTACCTCCATAAACAACGGCTTCGGATTCAGTGGAATCAAGGCCAAACGCCGAGTGCACGGCGCGCACAGCCCGATCCAAGTCTTCAAGTTTGGTGACAACCGAGATGCGAATCTCGGACGTCGTAATCATGTCGATGTTGATCCCCGCGTCTGACAGGGAGCCGAACAGTTTGGCGGAAACACCCGGATTGGTCCTCATTCCCGCGCCCACGAGCGAAAGGATGCCAACGCCGGGGCTGTAGCGCAGATCCTGGTAGTCCAGCTCATCTTTGGCCGCCTCGATCGCGGCGATGGTGCGCTGCGCGTCAGCACCAGGAAGCGTGAACGAAATATTCGCCCGGCCCGTTCCCGACGTGGGGATGTTCTGCACAATCATGTCGATATTCGCGCCGGCTGCCGCAACGATTTGGAACAGGCGCGCCGCCATGCCCGGCGCGTCCGCGATTCCAACGATCGTGATCTTATCTTGGCTGCGATCATGCGCGATACCGGAAATAACGGGAGCTTCCACTTGATCCTCCTCTAGGGTTCTTAGGGCTGCATCTGGCACGAGGCCAACAAGTTCGGGGTGCGCGTCAGAGTTCGCGATCCACGTTCCATCCTTATTGGAAAACGAGGAGCGTACGTGAAGGGGAACGTTGTATCTGCGCGCAAACTCGACTGCACGAAGGTGAAGGATCTTAGCGCCGTGGGCCGCAAGCTCGAGGGTTTCTTCTTGGCGGAGCCTGCGCACGCGCCTTGCGGTTGGCACGATGCGCGGGTCTGCGGTGTAGAGGCCGTCAACGTCCGTGTAGATTTCGCAAACATCGGCGTGGAGGGCGGCTGCGAGGGCAACTGCCGTGGTGTCGGAGCCGCCGCGACCGAGCGTGGTGACGTCATCATCGGAGGACAAGCCTTGGAATCCAGCAACGATGGCAACCTGGCCCTCGCGAATGGAACGGGCAACGCGTTCTGGCACCATGCCCGTGATTTGGGCCTTTCCAAAGTGGCTGTCGGTGAGGACGCCTGCCTGCGCGCCCGTGTACGACACTGCGGGCACACCCATTTGATTTATAGCCATGGCGAGCAGCGACATTGAGATACGTTCACCTGCGGATAGGAGCATGTCCATTTCGCGCTGGGGAGCCTCGTCGGTTAGTTGACCGGCCAGGTCGAATAGGTCGTCAGTTGTGTCTCCCATTGCGGATACGACTACTACGAGTTTGTGGCCCGCATGGTGGGTGTCGCAAATACGTTTGGCAACGCGTTTCATTGCTTCCGCGTCTGATACGGATGACCCGCCGTATTTTTGCACTATTAGCGCCACGTCGACCTCTTCTATGTTGTGGGTGGCATTGCCACTGATGTTGTGATCAGTGTAGGCGCGGTAGGGGGAGGCGTGTTTGTTGGATCCACCTTGCGAACATTTTGGCCAAAATTGTGACCTTTTTTACGCTTCTAGAGGGGGTTTTGGTTAGCTTCCGATGGTGCGGCGGCCTTCGAAGGCGCGGCCCAGGGTGACTTCGTCTGCGTATTCGAGGTCTCCGCCAACTGGCAGGCCAAGAGCGAGGCGTGATGCGGGCACTCCCATGGTGTCTAGTATTCTGGCGAGGTAGGTTGCGGTGGCTTCGCCCTCAATGTTGGGGTCAGTGGCGATGATGATTTCGTTGATTTGGTTGGAGGATAGGCGGCTCATGAGGCCGCGGATGCGTAGCTGGTCGGGCCCGATGCCGCGGATTGGGTCGATGGCGCCGCCGAGCACGTGGTAGAGACCCCGGTAGGAGCCGGTGCGTTCGATTACTTCAACGTCTTTGGCTTCTTCGACTACGCAAATGATGGTTTGGTCGCGACGCGCGTCGCGGCAGATGTTGCACGTTTCTTCTTCCGCGATGTTGCCGCAGATGGTGCAAAATCGGACTTTTTCTTTGACTACTTGGAGCGCGCGTGCCAGGCGCATCACGTCTTCACGGTCGGTTCCAAGAATGTGGAACGCTATGCGTTGCGCGGATTTTGGGCCGATGCCGGGGAGCGCCCCGAGTTCATCGATGAGGTCTTGGACTGCACCTTCGTACAAGGCTATTTATTTCCTTCACTCGCGTCTTCGATGATTGTTGCGCCGAACATCTTTTCAACTAGTGGGAGTCCCACGAGGTTTGAGTTTTCAGCGTCGGCGTCGTCCATATTAGCCCCGCCAGTGTCGAAGTCGTACTCCGACTCTTCGGGCTGCGAGGTTGGCACGGTTTCTCGTGACGGTTCGGGGGCGACTTGTGGGTGTGCAGATGTTGGGCTGTGCGGGCGCGAGGATTCCTGTGGACGCGAGGACTCTTGAGGGCCAGCGGTCTCCTGCGAGCGCGCGCTCTGCTGTGACGGTTCTGTGAGGACGTGTGGGCGCGGAGGCTGGTCAGGCTCTGTGGCACCGGACTGGGTCTGTTCAGCGGGCGCGCTCTGTGCACGAGCCTGGCTGTTTAGTTGGCCTTCGATATTGCGGCTTTGCTTGGCAGCCTGCTGTTCTGGGGTGCGCGGCTGGGCGTTCGGTACTGCGCGGACCGCGGGCCACGCGGTACCCTCGTTGTCATCTGGCGCTGATTCGTTTTGAGTAGCGCGGTTTGCCGCGTGTTCGCGCCCATTATTTGCCTGGTTGAAACCCTGCTGGCTACTTGCCCGATTACGGCTCTGCCGGCCATCGCCGTTACCGGGTTCCTGGTTACCGTGTGGCGGCTGCGCGGGAACCGAAGGCGCCGGCTGGCCACCCACTTGAACTTGGATGGTTTTTGATACACCGGTTATTACTTGAATGGCTTTTAGTGCGGTGTCTTGGTGTCGGTTGAGGAACACGTTCGCAAGCCCTTGGTTTGCGAACCCGAGAATAACGGTTGAGGAGTCTTCTGAGATTAGTTTGGCGTGCTCCCCAATCAGGAAGGCCGAGGAAGGCATGATTACGCGCACGGCTTCTACAAACTGATCCCACCTGCCGTGCAGGTTTGCGGTCACGTTGCCCGGCGCGGGCGACGACGCGGCTTGCTTCTGCTCGGCAGGTGCCGTTTCAGGCTTCGACTGTGGCTGAGACTCGGGCTTAGACTCCGGCACTGGCGCATATTGTGAGGTTGGGGCGGGTCCTGGGGCTGGGGCGGGTTCTGGCCGTTGCGGGGTCTGTGCCTGTGGGGCCGCCCCTTGTTGGGGAGCTTGTGTTTGCTCTCCATCTGCTCTTTGTGGCGCTTGCTCTCTCGGGGCCTGCGCGGGTTGCTGGGGCTGGGCAACTGACTCGGGCCTGGATTCTGCACGCTTGGTTTCTGTTTGCGAAGCACCTGCCGGGGTTTGCGAACGTGCAGGCGCATTGGCGCCGGCGGCGGCCTGGGCGGAAGTGTTCGCCTGGTCCTGTGCCCGCGATCGCCTTAGCTTTTCGCGCGCAAGCGCGGCTCCGGTCAGTGGCTTGCCGTCCTCGCCTAGGATTTGCGGCCCATCTTGCGCAGGCCCATTAAAGCCACTGCTTCCACCGAACGAGGGCGCGGCTGAGTGACCTGCCGAGCCGGCCTCGGCCTCACCACTGCTGGGGCGGACTCGAGCGCCGCTTAGTTCAACGAGGATGCGGCCAATCATCAGCTCTAGTTGCAACCTGGGTGAGGTGGCGCCAACCATGGAGCGCAGTGCCTCATCGGTTAGATCTGCGGCCACCGAAAGCGCGGGGGCGCCCCACTGTTTTGCTTGCGCAAACATGCGTTCGCATTGTTCCGCGGAAAGCTGTCCCAAAATGTCTTTTGCTTGCTCGCCCGCTACCGCGATTATCAGTAGATCGCGGAGACGCTGCAGAAAGTCCTCCACAAACCGGCGCGGATCATGGCCGGATTCAACCATCTGCTCAATCGTTGCGAACAAGCCCGCCCCGTCGCGCTTGGCGAGCTGTTCAACCGCGGTGTCAAGCAGATTCGTGTCCGTGTATCCAAGCAGAGCGACAGCAAGGTCATACGGGATCTTCGAGTCAATGCTTCCGGCCATCAGCTGGTCAAGCACCGAAAGGGAATCGCGAACCGAGCCGCCGCCCGCGCGTATAACGAGAGGTAGCACGCCCTCGCCAACCTCAATGCCTTCAGACTCGCAAAGGTTTGCCAAATACGGCAACAGGAGGTCACCGGGCACTAGACGGAACGGGTAGTGGTGCGTGCGGGAACGAATTGTTCCGATCACGCGCTCCGGCTCGGTTGTGGCGAAGATGAACTTCACATGCTCGGGTGGTTCTTCCACCAGTTTTAGTAGCGCGTTGAAGCCCTGGGTTGTGACCATGTGGGCCTCGTCAAGGATGAACACCTTGTAGCGGTCTCGAACTGGCGCGAAAGATGCGCGTTCACGTAGCTCGCGGGCATCATCCACACCGTTGTGCGAGGCCGCGTCAATCTCAACAACATCCAAAGAGCCAGTGCCGCCGCTGGCAAGCTCCACGCAAGATTCGCACTTGCCGCAGGGCGTGTCCGTGGGGCCTTCCGCGCAGTTCAAGCAACGCGCGAGGATACGAGCGGACGTGGTTTTGCCACATCCTCGCGGCCCGGAGAACAAGTAGGCGTGCGTGATGCGGTTGGACCGAAGCGCTGCCTTTAGGGGTTCGGTCACGTGGTCTTGCCCGATCACGTCATCGAACGTGTCGGGCCTGTAGCGGCGATACAAAGCTATGGTCACAAGTGAACTCTATCGTTAAGCACGGACAAAAGTTTGGAAGGAGAGCAAACCGGACGGAATCGCACGTTTATGAGGCGGCGACCACGTCCTCCACCAGTGCCTTCGCAGCGTCCACAAAATCCAGCACGTCCATGCGCAGGGAGAAACCGCGCCGGCCTCCGGACACAACAATCGAGTCTTGATTCAAACAGCTTTGGTCAATGATGACGGGCGCCTGCTGCTTTTGCCCAAACGGAGATATCCCGCCCACAACATATCCTGTGCGGCGCTGCGCCACTTCGGGAGGAAGCATCTGCGCCTTCTTAGCGCCCGCCGCTCGCGCCACTTTCTTGAGAGACATGCGGTGGTCTACCGGCACAACTACGCACACGATCTCACCGTCAGCGTCAACGAGGAGGGTTTTGAACACCTCCGCAGGATCAAAACCGAGCTTTTTCGCGGCCTCAAGGCCGAACCCGTGGTCGAACTCGCTGGAATGTTCGTAGGTTAACTGCGAGAACGGGACTCCCGCCTCCAACAAGTACGCGACCGCTGGAGTAGAAACCGACTGATCCACCACGCCCCCATCCTGAACGCTAAAATGTTGCCTATCTGACAGGTGTCACACTCATGCTAACTCGACTAATGCGCCCGTCATTCGGTAGACTATCGAAGCGTTACCGCGCTCACGCGCGGAAACCCACAGGAGGATTCGCATAGTGGCCTAGTGCGCTCGCTTGGAAAGCGGGTTGGGTGCAAGCCCTCGGGGGTTCGAATCCCCCATCCTCCGCAAAT